>JAGGWM010000095.1 GCA_021157445.1 Thermococcus sp.
GCTATTTGGTTTATTATAAAATTCTACAACCTTCCTGTTTTGAAGTGGGAACGTCCTGTCAGGCTCGGGGAGGATCTCATAATTTCTCGGAATTTCTATTTTAACCTTTATCTTGTCCCTGTAACCAACTAGATCAATTGATGTAAGAACCGTCCCCACTCCCCAATCGCGAATAGCCTCATAGGTTGAGGTATAATTGATAAACCCCCTTATCGAGACATCTCTTGGAGCACTTACATTTAAAATTAAAACCTTAGTATCTGTTCCCTCGAATGTTGCTAGGTAATAGCTCAATTTCGTGGTGTTTACCTCTATGCTGTCAACTTTTATACATGTGATATTGGCTAAATTGGGCACGAAGGCAATATATATTGGGGTGATATTAGATTTTCTGTCCACAATTTCAAATGCTATTGTGCCTTTAATCGTGTTATTGGGGAAATACCTGGCAGTTATGTTCAAGTTTATGGTGTAGTTTTGGTCGTTTAATGTATTAATTTTTTCAAATGCTGTGTTGTAAACATTTGGTTCTGGAGGATAAAGAATCTCTATTTTTGGAGATTTTTCTACCGTCTTAACTTTGTAGGAATATGAGAATAATAGGATTGTGAACAGGAGAGCTAAAGTAATACCGACAAGTTTCCTATCCAACTCTATTCACCTGTTTTTCCTAGGATTTCTATTAATATTAATTTTGCGATCCATCCCACGTTTGTGTACAGTTTCCTAGCATCGATATAAACTCCAGCTGTGTTGCTCTCATTAAGTGCTACTTTTAAACAAAAGACTTGCCAACTCGTCTAATTTCGAGGATTAAGGTTATGGGATAGTTTTCAATGTTTTCAATTGATTCAATCACGTCCGTTGCCTCTTTTTCTCGGTCAAAAATTTCCTCCTTCGTGTTTTGGGTTGCGGGTCAAATAGCATATGTATCGCCTCCGATACTAAGTATCACTCCCGATACTTGTAGTTATTTTTAGACACTAAAATGTCTAAAATTACAAAAACAATTATGTTGAATCTACATTAATATGGCAAATTTTTTAAACTCTTCACAAGATCAAATCTTGGTGGTAACTATGCTGACGTATGCTCAAGCTGGTGTTGATGATGAAAAGACTCAAAAAGCCTTGAAAAGTATCATTTCCCTTGCAAAGGCCACTTTTGAGTTTAGAAGGGAAAAAATTGGCGAACCAAAAGAAGATATTGGTCATTACGCTGCGCTTATGGACTTTGGGAGCTTTTACCTTGCAATGACGACGGATGGAGTTGGAACCAAAACCTTGGTTGCAGAGGCGGTTGGAAAATACGACACCATTGGAATAGACATGATAGCAATGAATGTAAACGATTTGATATGTGTGGGAGCTGAACCTGTGGCTCTGGTTGATTACCTAGCAGTTAAAGAGCCAGATGAAGAAGTTTTTCGGGAAATAGCAAAAGGACTTTATGAGGGGGCAAAGCAGGCGGGGATAGCTATAGTTGGTGGCGAAACCGCGATCTTACCAGAACTCGTGAATGGCTTTGACCTTGCTGGAACGGCCATTGGAGTTGTTGAGAAAAATAAAGTGATAACTGGAAAGGAGATAAAGCCTGGAGATACAGTAATAGGAATCTCAAGCTCAGGAATTCACTCTAATGGTCTAACCCTTGCAAGAAAGCTCTTGATTCCCAAATACGGACTTGAATATGAGTTTGAGGGCAAAAAACTTTGGGAACATTTGCTCGAGCCAACGAGGATCTATGTTAAACCAATTCTTGAGCTCCTCAAAAAAGTAGAAGTTCATGGATTAGCTCACATTACCGGTGGGGGCTTGCTTAATCTAAAGCGACTTACAAGCTATGGCTTTTCTCTGGAAATGCCCCCAATAAGTGGAATTTTTAAACTAATCTACGAAAATGGTGTTCCTTTAGAGGAAATGTTTAGAGTTTTCAACATGGGGATCGGATTTATAGTTATCGTTCCTAAGGAAGAGAAAGAAGATGCGTTGGATATTTTAAACAAGCACTTCAAAAGCTTTGAGCTAGGTGTTGTAACAGAAGAGCCAGGGATAGTAGTAAGAAACTATGGGATCCAATTTTGAGGGAAGCATAAAAATGCGGGTTATTCTGTATTTGTTTTTTATTTCTATCTCCAGCATTCAATGCCGCAATGATTTTTTCAAATTTTTAAACCCAAATAAAAATGGAAAAGACATCTCAGCTAATGAGGCGTTTGTAAATCTCTTCGTAGGCTGAAATCAAGTCTCCCTTGTCAAAGCGAAAGACATCTTTATCTAAGCTTTTCTTTGTCTCAACATCCCAAAATCTGCATGTATCTGGGCTTATTTCATCTGCTAAAACTATTTCGCCTTTCTCGTTCTTTCCAAATTCGAGCTTAAAATCAACGAGCAAAATCCCCTTTTCTTTGAAGTACTCCTTTAAAATTTCATTGACTTTGAACGCTATTTTCTCCATTTCTTTAATTTCGCTCTCATCTACTCCAAGAATTTTTGCGTGGTAGTAGTTTATCATTGGATCCCCAAGAGCGTCGTTTTTGTAGTAAAGCTCTATTATAGGCTCCTCAAGCTCGGTGCCTTCCTCCAGTGGAAGCCTTTTCTTTAAGCTTCCTGCTACAATGTTTCTAACGACCACTTCAACTGGATACATTTGGAGCTTTTCCACTATAAGCCTGTTATCACCAGCAACTCCAATAAAGTGGGTTTTTATGCCTTTTTCCTCCAACAACTTAAAGATATGGGCACTTATTTGGGCATTGAGCCAACCTTTACCTTTAAACTGTGCTTTCTTTTCTCCGTTAAAAGCTGTGGCATCGTCTTTAAATTCCATTATTAGCTTTCCTTCATCCAAGGGAATCATCTTCTTTGCCTTTCCTTCGTAAACTTTCATATGTATCACCATATTTATGTAAAATTATGGGACTTTTTAAGTTTATTTTATCATTTTTATGTCAATAACTGGGCAAAGTTTTTAAAATGTAATCGATAATCTATGTTTGACAATTGAGAATAATATACATGTTCAACTCAAAAATCTGCGAGGGAAAAACATGAGAGAAAAATGTGGAATCTTTGCAGCCAAGACGGAGAATGCTCCTAAAAAAGCATACTATGCTCTTATTGCTCTTCAGCATCGCGGCCAGGAAAGTGCTGGAATAAGCGTGTGGAAACACAAGATTAGAACCATAGCGGGTAGGGGATTAGTTTCTGAGGTTTTTAGGGGCAGAGAACTTACAAAATTCAGGTCAAATATAGCCATAGCTCATGTTCGCTACTCCACATCTGGTTCTTTGAGTGAAACTCAACCACTCGAAGTCTCTTGCTGTGGAAGAGAGATAGCAGTTGCTCACAATGGAACTCTTACTAATTTTTTACCTTTAAGGCGGAAATACGAAGAAAGAGGGGTTAAATTTAGGCATTCAGTTGATTCAGAGCTCTTGGGGATCTCTTTTCTCTGGCATTTGAAAGAGACTGGTGATGAGTTTGAAGCCATGAGGGAGGTTTTTAATGAAGTTAAAGGGGCTTATTCCGTGGCATTTCTCTTTGATGGAAAAGTCTTAGTTGCTAGAGATCCCCTTGGATTCAGGCCTCTTAGCTATGGCGTTGGAGATGGGCATTACTTTGCATCGGAAGACTCCGCTCTCAGGCTTTTTATAGATGAAGTTAGGGATGTAAAGCCTGGAGAAGTGTTCTTGCTTTCTGATGATGTTGAGAGCAAAGTCTTGGTTAAAGGGAGGCATCACCACTGTGTCTTTGAGTATATATACTTCGCTAGGCCCGACAGTGTTCTTGACGGGGTTAGTGTTTATAAAGCTAGAGTTAAAATGGGGGAAGAACTTGCCCGTGAGAGTCCCGCGAGTGCTGATGTCGTTATTCCTGTTCCGGATTCCGGTAGGGCTGCGGCTTTAGGCTTTTCTCAGGTAAGCGGTATTCCATATGCCGAGGGCTTAATAAAAAACCGCTATATTGGGAGGACTTTTATAATGCCTGGCCAGTTTTATAGGGAACTAAAAGTAAAGCTCAAACTTTCTCCCGTCAAGGAGGTCATCGAAGGAAAACGTGCAGTCCTTATCGACGATTCTATAGTTAGAGGAACTACAATGAAAAGGATAGTGGAGCTTCTAAAGAAGGCTGGGGCTAGAGAAGTGCATGTAAGGATAGCATCTCCACCAATAAAGCACCCCTGCTATATGGGGATAGACATTCCAACTAGGCATGAGTTAATAGCGGCTTTTGGTAGCATTGAAAACGTTAGAAGGACCATAGGAGCAGATACGCTTGCTTATCTTAGTGTAGAAGGGCTAAAGAAAGCCGTTGGAAAAGAGGATCTCTGCTTAGCTTGTCTTACTGGTAATTACCCCGAGTGGGCTTTCCGGTTTTAAGTTTTCTAATCCTTGCGGCTGAAAACTTAAACTCTGGTGTACCGGCTTTGTTGAGAGCGTTGTTTGTGAGTTTATTGGCCTTAAAGTGAAATGGAATCGCTACAACCCCTTCCACAATTTTTCCAATTTCTGCCTTCATTCTTATTTTTCCGCGTCTTGTCGCGATTTCTATTAGATCACCATTCTTTATTTTGAGCCTTCTTGCATCGTTCTCGCTTATCATGGCTTTCGGCTCCTCCATAAGTTTTACCAGTGATGGACTCCTCAATGTCATTTCTCCCGTGTTGTAGTTGTTCATAAGCCTAACTGTAGTCAGAGCAAAGAAATACTCGCTGTTGATATTTTCCCAAGGAGGAATTTGTTCCACAGCCACAAATCGGGCTTTTCCATTTGGGGTTGCAAATTCCCACGTATGGAGTCTTTTCTTTGGGAGGAAGATTCCATCGCCCTCTTTAAGTTCTTTTATATCTCTGTCCTCCAGTTCAGGAAATAGACGAAAGTATTCCTCTGTTATCTCCTCCACGCGAGAATAGTTAAAGCCGGGCAGGCCCAGGGCCTTCCCCAGCATCGTGAATATCTCCCAATCTGGCTTGGAATCCCCCAAGGGCTCGAGAACTTTTTCACTCCATTGGATTCTCCTTTCGCTGTTCATGTAAGATCCGTCTTTTTCACAAAAAGCTGAAGCGGGGAGAATATAATGAGCATAACGTGCTGTTTTTGTCATAAACAGATCCTGTACGACTAGGAGGTCTAGTTTTCTAAGGGCTTCTCTGACCCGGGAAAAGTTAGCATCACTAACCGCTGGATTTTCTCCCACGATGTAGAGGCCCATAACATCTCCTCTCTCTATCGCATCCCAGAGCTCTGTTAGGTATAATCCCCTCTCCGTTGGAAGATCTTCAACACCCCAGAGAGAAGCAACTCTTTTTCTAAACTTTTCGTCTTCTAATGGCACGTATCCAGGTAAAAATTCACTGAGAGTTCCCATATATGCTGCTCCCTGAACGTTGTTTTGCCCGCGCATTGGATAAAGTCCCCCTTTTTCTCCTATGTATCCCAAAAGAAGGGCTAGGTCTATTATTGCCAGGATGGTTTCAACTCCAGAAATATGTTGGGTTACTCCCATCCCCCACATAATTGCTCCACTGCCCGCTAGGGCGAACTCCCTGGCAATCTTGTAGATTAGAGATGCAGGAATGCCGGTGATTTTTTCTGCATGCTCTGGAGTATATTTCATGGTGGCCATCCTGACTTCCGAAAATCCTGTGGTTCTTTTTTTGATGAAATCTTCGTTGTAGAGCTCCTCTTTAATTATCACATGCATGAGAGCGTTGGCAAGAACTATATCTGTCCCGGGTTTTATCATAAGCTTGTAATCCGCGAAACGCATTGTAACGGTCTCTCTAACATCTATGGCAACTATCTTTGCCCCTTTCTCTTTTGCTCTTTTTATATAGTCCATGACAACTGGATGGGTCTCTGCAGGGTTGTAGCCCCAGATAACTATGATTCCAAAGTTCTCCAAGTCTTCATATGGGTTTGTCTGGGTTCCCGTTCCGAGCGTCATTTTAAGGGCATGAACGCTGGCTTCATGACAAAGCC
>JAGGWM010000055.1 GCA_021157445.1 Thermococcus sp.
GGTGGGGAATTTCTCCTCTTTGGAAGGACCGAGCAGAAAAGAGAGAGCCGATAATTGGTGTAGGTGGTAGTTTATCAGTTATAAATCCTTTGATATTTTCCCATATTGCAGACTTTGTAGTGCTAGGTGATGGGGAGGAAGTAATACCTTATTTGGTAAAAAGTGTTCGTGGTTTTTCTGAAACAGGCGATAGGAATGAGTTTTGGGAATTCTTAGCGGAACATCCTTCTATATTTGTACCTCCATTACATTTAGATATGTTGCGCAGAGGAGAGACCTTAGAGCGCAAAAAGTCTTTTTGCCTAGATTTGTCTAAAGCTAAGGGACATGCTTTGTGGGTATCTCCTCACACCGTCTTCCCTAGCACTCTTCTGATTGAGACACAGAGAGGATGTTTTAGAGGATGCCCATATTGTACTATCCCATCATGTTTTGGCAGGCCTAGATTCAGACAGTTAAAGGAAGTAATAGAAGACATAAGAAGGGCGTCAGAATTAGGAATTAGAAGGTTGGGGGTTATAGCTCCAGAATCAGGGGATTATCCTTGGATTAAAGAAGTGTTAAAAGAAATAAGAGATGCTCGGCTAGAGGTATCCTTCGCTTCGTTGAGAATCGATAATATAAGCGATCTTTTATTGGAGACTTTAGTTGAAGGTGGCCAAAGGCAAATTACCATAGCCCCAGAGACAGGAGACCAATATTTCAGAGTGTGTTGTGGAAAAAATTTTACAAATGAGCATATCTTAGATACTTTGCAAAAAGCTCAAAAAATAGGTCTTAGGAAGGTAAAAATGTATTTTATGTTAGGGTTACCAAACGAGGAGGATAAACATATACTTGAAACCGCTAAACTCATTATGGAAGTTAAGAAAAGCACAGGTATGAATGTAGTGGCTTCTGTCGGCTTGTTTATTCCTAAACCTCAAACTCCCTGGGCGAATATGGGATTCTCCCATTCCACTTATAAAAATAAAGTTTCTTTGCTGAAAAGTGCTATTGCGGGCTTGAAAGGTTCAGAGATAAGAGTTCAAAGTGCAAGAGAGGCGAAAGAGGAGTATAGGATCACATGGGCAAATGCTGACGATACGTTAGATTATTTTTATTCGGATGTTGCTCCCAATAGGAATAAAACAGTAGAACAACTTAAAAATTTAGGATTTTAGTGGCCATGATAAAAAATTTAATGGGATAGAGGTGAGAAAAGGTGAACATAAGGAGAGGCAGGAATTTCAAAAAAAAGAAGCCGTTTTTTTCCTTTGGGTACTTCTTGCTCCCTATGCTGGGATTGTTGGCATTAGGATTCCTTATTTTGGGGGTAAGGTTGTTGTTTTTCCAGCCCCACAATGAATACGAGCCTATAGAAAGCTTTGAGGACTCTGTAGTTGTAGTAGGGCAACCCAAGGAGAATCCAACGACACAGGAAGCTTTAAATAATGGTCATGAAGAGGGCTATGAAGAAGAGAAGATAATAACAGCCGTACCTGTCAAAGTGCCAAGTTACAAAGAGACAGAGGATGCAAATTCCAAGCTGGCTCAAAAATCTACAGAAGAAGATATAGCTCGACATGGGCAATCGCAAAGTAGTGCATCAAATAATGAAGAGAGGGCCAAAGCTGAAACTTTTTACCCATCTAGCCAAGGGGCTTTTTGGAGTGTGCAGGTTGGAGCATTCACCAAGAAAGTATCGGCAGAAAATTTAGCCAGGGAACTGCAAAAAGCAGGTTACGATGTTTTTATCGTTTCAGCTGAAGTAGGAGGGAAGAAGTATCACAGAGTGAGAGTTAAAGCTGGGGATACCAAACAAGAAGCTCAAAAGATCGCAGGGAAACTTTCTGCTGCAGGATATCCAACTTTTATAGCTTACGAAAAATAGAATGAGGGGTTTAACTGTAAATGAGTGGTTTTGTTAAGGAAACTCTTCCAAGAATAGAGGCTTTGGATGTAATAAAGCAAGCTTTAAATTTCCCATGGGAGGTCAAAAAGCAGAAAGGGGATCTCCTGGCTGCTGTTGGTAAACGTTTAGCTGAAGATGTGTATGCCAGTGAAAATTATCCTCCTTTTTCAAGGAGTACCCGGGATGGATACGCGGTAAGGGCCATAGATACACTAGGAGCCTCTCAAACATCTCCTTCTTTCTTGGAAGTAATTGGTGAAATTCAAATGGGGATAATTCCCGATATAGAAATTACTGAGGGGACCGCAGCCCTTATATATACTGGAGCGGCTTTGCCTAAGGGAGCAGATGCGGTGGTAATGGTTGAGTACACTTCGGCGTTGCAGAACACCTTAGAAATAAGAAAGCCAGTGCAGAGAGGAGAAAATGTAATCATTAGAGGAGAAGACGTTGAAAAAGGAAAATTGTTATTGAAGAAAAACTCCCTATTTGATTTCAGAAGCGCAAGCCTTCTTTCAGGGCTTGGTATAGTACAAGTTAAGGTCATTGATCTTTCTATTGGAGTAATAAGTACTGGAGACGAAATTGTGCCTGAAGATACACCTGTTATTGAACCAGGCAAGGTAAGAGACAGCAATTCCACAATGATAGCAGCTTTATTAATGAGAGAAGGTTACGGAGTCAAAAAGTATGGAATAGCGCGAGATGATATTGAAGATTTGATGAGGATGACTATTAAAGCAATGGAAGAAAATGATGTAGTTATTTTAAGCGGAGGGTCTTCTGTAAGCTCAAGAGATTTTACGCTGGATGTCATGAACAACATTGGGGAGCCTGGATTGGTTGTGAGAGGTCTTAATATCTCTCCAGGCAAACCTACATTAGTAGGGGGTAATAGAGAAAACC
>JAGGWM010000162.1 GCA_021157445.1 Thermococcus sp.
AGGAGAATCGTTGAGGCTGATTCTTTTGAAAAGGCCAAAGAACTTGCAGAGCGTTACGTTAAAGCTGTAAACAAAGGGGAAGTTATCTGGGAGCTCAATGACATCTACGAGGTGGAAAAGCCTCTCACGATAACTGAAGAAATGGTGGAGAAGCTCGAAAAAGCCATCTAGCTCTCTATTTCATCAGCATAATTTGTGTGCATTATCTTTTTCACTTCTTCAACGTTTTTTGTATGTCCTAAGGCCCACATGAGCTTTGTTATCGTTGTTTCTTTTGTCATATCCTTTGCCGGAATAATTTCAGCCTCAAGAGCTTTTCTTCCAATCTCATATTTGTTCAAATCCACGCCATCGTAAAGGGCTTGCGTGGTCATCACCACCGGAATTCTTGGTGTAATCTCCCTTATCTTGTCCAAAATGTTTCTTTTTCTGTAAGGAATTCCTCCCGCACCGTAACCTTCGAGCACTATTCCTCTGTATCCGGCTTTTACAAGGGCATCTATTGCATCCCCATCCAATCCAGGAGTGAGTCTAATAAAGACCACTCTTGAGTCATATTTTGTGTCGAGCACTGGCTCTCCTTTGGGCTTGAATTTCTCTTTGGGGAGGTTGTAGATGACTTCTTCCCCTTTTATATAAGCAACGTCGGGGTAGTTTATGCTCATAAAGGCATTTAAGCCGAGAGCTCTTACTTTTGAGGTTCTACAGCCGAGCATTACTTTATCCATAAAAGCCACGAAAATCCCGGAAACATCTTCCATTGCGAATCTTATAGCTGTTTTTAGATTTCTTGGGGCATCGCTTTTCTCCTCAGCAACCGGGCGCATTGAACCTGTTAAAACCACGGGTTTGTCAATGTCCCTAATCATAAACGTCAACATGGAGGCAGTGTAAGCTAAAGTATCGGTACCGTGTGTTATAACTATCCCATCATAATCTTCCAGCGCTTTGTATGTCTCTTTTGCTATTCTTTCCCAGTCTTCGGGCTGGATAAGAGTGCTGTCGATATTTAAAACGTCCATTGTATCTATCTTGTAGCCGTTCTTCAACCTTATATTGGCTTTTTCAAGAATCTCGTCTATTGTGAGGATGCTTTTAAATCCGGCATCGGTCTTTGCACTCGCTATCGTCCCACCCGTCCCAATGATTAAAATTTTTTTCATCTTCTCAGCCCCTATGTTTTTCCACTCATTGTTTTTTAGTCTTTCTGACAAAAAATTTGTGTTTTATCCCTCTCAATCTTGACATATATTCAACAAAAGGCGAAAAATAAAAGAAAATTGGCGGATATTAGTCTTTAACAAGGAAGGCCATGAGAAGCATCGCTAGGAGATTCACAGTTGCTGCATAGACAAAGCCCACTTTTAGAGAGTACGTCTGCCATAAATACCCGACTATCACAGATGCGGGAAAAACAAAAATCCCAAAGACCGTATGGTATGCCCCTATTACAGTTCCCTTCTCGAATTCTCCAGCTAGGTCTGCCATGTAAGCCCTTGGAATTGTGTCTTCAATGGCTATATAAACCCCATAGAACACAAAAGCGAGAAGAAGCATCGACAAGCTTTTGGAGTATGCAAAAAGAAGCGATGCTAATGCTGCTACTCCAAATCCCACTGTTATAACAGCTTTTTTGCTGACCTTATCTGAGTAGTAGCCTATTGGGTATGCGGAGAGGGCGTAGATTGCGTTAAATACCGCATAAAATCCTAACCCTTGGAGAACGCTGTATCCAAGCTCCTTGGCTTTCCATAGGGTAAAGGCATAGCTGTATCTTCCAAGGGCAGCTAAGGCAACAATCACTAGGAACATTCTGAGGTTTCTGCTCTTTAAAGCAGAGATCCCTTTTACCTTCTTTTTAACTTCCTCTCCCTTATCTTTGACTAGAAACAGCACGAGGAGAACCCCTACGATGCCAGGAACCGCTGAAAGCAGGAATACATGGCGATATGCCCTCTCTAGGGGGTAGCTTTTCAGAAACGCCAATAATCCCATGGCAACCAAAGGACCCGCCACGGCTCCAAGGGTATCCATCATCCTGTGGAAGCCGAAAGATTTGCCGCTTTTTCCCTTTTCACTCGATTCCGCTATTAGAGCGTCTCTTGGAGCTGTTCTTATACCTTTTCCAACCCTATCCAAAACTCTAAGCGTTAAAAAGTCCCACCATGAGCGCGTAAAGGCAAGAGCTCCTTTTGAAACTGTTGAGAGGAGATATCCAAAGGCGACAAAGATTTTTCTTTTTCTGAATAAATCACTTACATAGCCAAAAACGACTTTAAAAAGGGAGCTTAGGCTTTCTATGAGCCCCATTATTGAACCACTTGCCGCTTTTCCAACCCCTAAGACGTCGGTTAAGTAAGTCGGGACTATGGGCGCTATCATTTCACTGCTCATATCGTTGAGAAAGCTGACAATGCCAAGGAGAAAAACGTTCCAGCTTATTCCGAAGATTTTCCTTTCTTTCATTTTTCATCACCCAGAATTTCCATGCAGAGCTCTTTAACTTTCTTTTTCCCTTCTTCTAATACTCTAATGCCCTCTTGGGTTATTTCATAGAGCCTCACTCTTTTTCCATTCCGAACTTCCCATCTGCTCTTAAGGAGCCCGGTTTTTTCCATTTTTTGAAGCAAAGGGTAAAGTGTTCCAGGACTTACTTTGTAGCCGTGAGATTCGAGCTCTTTTATCATAAAAGCCCCGGTTATTGGTTCTTTGCTTGCGTGGTGTAAGATATGCAGTCCCATGAAGCCGAGGATAATGCGTCGCATCATATCGAACACCGATATCGAATTTCGAGTTTAACTATAAAAATTTTTTGAAAGGTCACTTGAGCACATGCTTCTCCAGAACATAGCAGTAGAATTTGCCCTCTAGGACTTTCTCGCCCTTTTGATTGAAGACTTCAGCAAATACGACCTTCTTCTTTCCTTGATCTTCCACAACTTTTGCTTTAGCTAAAAGCTCGTCTCCCACTTTTACGGGCTTTGTGAACCTAACCTCTGCTTTTCCAAGCACCACTGTAGGTTCATTAACCGCGAGCATTGCGGCATAATCGGCTAACCCAAAGGTAAAGCCCCCATGAACTAGGCCGTATTCGTCAACTTTCATCTCTTCATTCGTCTTGAGTTTTACCTCTGCATAGCCCTCTTCAATTTTTACGGGCTCTCCCACAAGCTCTTTGGAAGTTAGCAAGTGAGTTTTCTGCTCCATTATTACCACCAGTGGACATTTGGCTTTATTGAATTATAAAGCTTTACATTCTTGAAAAACTTTTTAAATTTTGGGGTTTTTATTATCCGAGGTGGAAATAATGGTGTACCTTGAGTGCGGTCCAGAATATTGTGCTTATCTCCTTACGATGGCTTTTTATTATGTCGGTGGGCTTGCGATAATACTTTATGGGGGCATATAAAGAAAGAATTCAAACTTGCCGGGATAAGAGGCAGCATCTGGCCGTTTTTCAAAAGATTTCTCCCTTGGCTTCTAATAGGCATTTTAGTCTGGTCAATTTCTGCATTCAAAGCAACTGACTATTATCTCTCCCTTTACTCCTTCACGATGACCGAGAGCCACTTAACTGTCAGTGATGTTTTTGATGATATGAGGAATGATGAACTCTACAGGTTTGACATCGGTGGTGTTAAAAACCTTGAGGCTTCATCAGTGGGCCTTTTAAAGGGCTATAAGCTCTTGGACTCAAAGAGAGAAGTCTATAGTTAAGAGAATTAATCGGGTGATATAGATTAGGGATACCCGTTTTTGCCTGTTGTAAAGCTGTACATATACGAGGTGGATGGAAATCGGTGAAATCCCTTAGAACGGCTTATCTCATATATCCTCAATCTTCCGGAGGGAGACTTTCAGAGCTCTTTGACTTTCCATTTGAGATGTTCTTCTGGGATGTTTCGTAGGTAGTAAAAAGCGTAAAGTTTGGCATCTTTTATTTTTCGTAATTTTTATATAGTCCTGTGAGGCAGTTTTTAGTGATGTGGCAGTCCCCGGTATGTGGGGTTTGCAAGCCCGAATGGGGACTGAGAAACGGAAGATGTGGGGAGTTTCCGTTCTCCCCGAAAGCCCTCCAATGAAGACGGGAGGAGGGAAGCCTACCCGCTATGAAATTAACGCTCTCCACACAATTAACGGGTAGGCAGAACGGTGGAGGAGGAGTAGGGGCTTAATCTGGCAAACCTTTTTATTTTTTGAGTTCCTATTTATTCTTGGTGGAATTCGTGGAGGCCTTAAGGCATGCTATTCTTTACAAAGGGTCAAATGAATTTTCTAAACCAGAATTAATCGGGACTATTGTTCTTAGGTTAGGTCTTATGAATTATATGGAAGCCAAAAACTTGATAGAGGAGGCAATAAAAAGGGGCATAATTGAACAAAAAGGAGATAGGCTTATTATTAGGGAGGAAATGCTCAAGGAAGAGGAAAAGCAAGAGGATCTTTTTGGTGAGATGATAAATTATATCGCCAAACAACTTGAATGGAGCCACCTTGAGGTCTTGGAAGAGTTGGATAAGTTCTCTGAAAGGTATGGAGATCTGGATAAGAAAGTTATTGCATATTTGTATGGCCTTGATAAAGGAATCGACATGTCAAAGTTTAAGGACAAGCTGGAGGTGTAAGAGATGGAGGCGTTGATAATAGTTGACATGCAGAGGGATTTCATGCCTGGTGGAACCCTTCCAGTGCCCGAGGGAGACAAAATAATTCCAACGATTGAGGAACTAATTAAAAAGTTCAAAAGAAAGAATGCATTGATAGTTGCCACTAGGGACTGGCATCCCCCCAACCATATAAGCTTCAGAGAAAGAGGAGGCCTATGGCCAAAACACTGTGTTCAAAACACCAAAGGTGCAGAAATTGTTGTAAAGCTACCGGAA
>JAGGWM010000029.1 GCA_021157445.1 Thermococcus sp.
ACTAAAGGCGATAAAGAGACTAAAGGGCAAGAGAATTAGCATAGATTTCAACCCAACATACATAGAAGATTACAAGACGAAGAGAGACCTCATGAGGAAAATAGTCTCAATGGCTGAGATTATTTTTCCAAATGAAAGGGAAGCGATGACAATAACCGGAGAAAACGATATCAAAAAGGCAGCTGAAAAGCTTCACGAATGGGGGGCTAAGACCATCGTGATAACCATGGGAGAAAGGGGAGTTTTGCTATACGATGGAAGCAGTTTCAAAAAGTTCAGGGCACTTCCAATAAAAGAAATTGTAGACCCTACTGGAGCGGGAGACGCTTTCGCCGGTGGTTTTCTTGCCTATTACGCTAAAGGAAAAAGCCTCGAAGAATGCATAGCGCAGGGATTGCTGAGGGCAAGAGAAGTGTTGAAGAAAAAGGGAAGTTGGAGTATTTAATCACTCAAAATTGCAAAGAAAAGGTCTATCAGATAAGAGTCTTGGTTTGGCTTCTAATCTCACCCATTTTAGCCTCAGAGCCTATTATTGCGCCCATCAATATGTAAAGATAGGTTTAAAAAGTTTTACAACTTGGAAAAAGTTGGGTGAGAGTATGGAAAAACTTCCGCAATTATTCGTTGAGGCAGACTTTGAAGAATGCTTCGAAGGAGACAAGGCAAAAGTTGACTGCATAATAATCCAAGAGAATATAGAGGTCAGAGTGCAAAAGGGACAAAAACTTCCGGAGTTTGTAGATGTTAAAAAAGCGAAGTTTCTGCGAAAAGAAGTTTACGACAGGTTTCACTTTTATGTTGACAAATATGAGCATAAGATGATATGCGATGCGAGAATAATTCTCCCAGACAGAAGAACCGAGATAAGGCTCTATAAAGGAGATGAACTCATGTTGCTCCCGGTGGAGGGTTTTGTTTCCACAATAATAGCAGGTGTTGGGAACAGGGTAAGAAAAAGTGATGCTTTTGCTGCGATAACAACTAAAAAAGGAGAAGTACATTACCTGAAGCCCCCAAAAAGTGGAGTAGTTGTTTACATAGATGAGTTCACCAACAGGCCCCACTATATCTATTATATTCTCCCAGAGGAGTAGCTAAAGCCCCTCTATTATTGCCCTTACGTTTTCTTTGATTCTCATTTTCAACGTGTCCAGCTTATCCATTCCCTGGATGGTTCTGCTATTGTTTGCGCTCGTTATTATCAATGACCATCTGTGGATGTCATGTTTTTTAGGCTCATCTTGGAACATTACAAGAAACCTTGATCCCTTTGCCTCAACCTCAAGTATTTCAACACTCCTATTGCCTAGCTTTGTTGAGTATATTTCCCTCGCCTCCAACCCACCAAATTCTCTTTTAAGCATCTCTGCAAACTCCCCCATACGAAATCACCTATTGATTATTGGTCATAGGGGTATATATACTTTCACAAACTTGTATAACGCTGGCTTTTTCTTTTCAAGCCTCCCCCTTTAGGGCGGGGCAAAGTGTTCGAGAGAACGGCAATTAATCAGGAAAGCGAAAAGTATTTAAACTTAAAAGAGTTATATAAAAACGTTGAGAGATAGTAAACATGAAGCGGACTCTAACCCTCAAACTTCAGCCGTCAAAGGAGCAGGAGAGAATCCTTTTTGAGATAGCCCAAGCAACAGCGCTAATCTGGAATAAAATCAACTATGAGAGATTAAAACAGTTCAAAAAATTCGGCAAAATAGACCTCACAACAACAGAAAAAGAAGCATACTACACTTTCAAGGACTGGATTGGTGGTTCAACAGTCCAACAACTGGCCAGAAAAAACGCCGAAGCCTGGCGTTCATTCTTCTCCCTGAACAAGAAGAAAAAGAAGGGAGAACTATCAGACTGGTTCAAGCCACGACCTCCGGGATTCGTCAAGGAAAAACATGGAAGAAAACTCTTCATCATCCCCTTGCGGAACGACCAATACAAGATTGATGGGAATGTCATCGAGCTGAGGAGACTCGGAAAGTTCGGAAGGTTAAGAATCCAATTCAAGGGCAGGAGGCACTTGAAGGGCAAACAAGGAAGGCTGGAAATTGTTTATGATGACGTCAAGCAAAGATGGTATGCCCACATCAGCTATACTGTCGAGGAGAAGCTTGAGAGAGATTCTTGGGTCAAACTCCCCAGAAAACCCAAGGGAAACCTCACGGCAGGAATAGACCTCGGAGTGAACAACTTGATGGCTGTCTATGTTGAGAATGGAGAGAGTTTTCTTGTTAACGGGAGGCCTTTAAAGTCAATAGCCTTCTACTGGCAGAAAAAGATTGCTGAATACCAGTCAAAACTCAACAAGTCGGGCTGTAAAAAGAGTAGAAAACTCAGAAGAATGCATGAAAAAGCCAAACTCCAGGCGAGGCATTACATTAACACTGCAGTCAGACAGACTGTTAGAAGGCTTTACGAGTTAGGGGTTGGCAAGATTGTGGTTGGATATCCTAAGAATATTGCGAGAGAGGCAAACAATGGTAAAAAGCAAAATTTTATTCTTTCTCATGTTTGGCGGTTTAATTATGTTATAAAACGTCTCAAGGAAGTTGCGGAAGAGTATGGTGTTGAAGTTGAGCTTGTCGATGAAGCCTTTACCTCTCAAATCTGCCCTCTCTGCGGCCAACGCCACTCAAATGGAAGAATCTTTAGGGGTTTGTTTAAGTGCCGCGGAGAGGGCGTTGTAATGAATGCCGACTTGGTTGGTGCCTTCAATATTCTGAAGAAAGCCTTAGAGAAGATAACCCCGAGCCTCCCCGCTCTTGCGGGGGGTAGGGGTAACTGGCCGAAGACCCGGCCAGAGGGGTTCGAAGAACCCTTCTCAAGGGTTGTTTTGATGAGAACCCCTCAAACCTCTCCACCCTTGGCGAAGGGTTGACCTTCCAGGGCGGGGAGGAGGTCAGCAAAAATGTTATAAAGTCCATGGGAAAGTTAAGCCTGAAGAAACTTAGTTGGTGAAAAGAATGAAAGTTGAAAAAGGAGATTTTGTGGTTTTTAACTACATTGGAAGGTTTGAAAACGGAGAAATATTTGATACAACTTATGAAGATATCGCCAAGGAAGCAGGCATTTATGTGGAGGATAGAACATACGGGCCCCTTGGAGCCAATGTTGGTGTTGGTGAACTTATTCCGGGAATTGATGAAGGCCTTATAGGAATGGAAATCGGGGAGAAAAAAACCATAACGATTCCCCCCGAAAAAGGATATGGAATGCCAAGGGATGATTTGATAATTAATGTCCCAACAAGTGAGTTTGAAAAGGCCGGCATAGAACCCGTGGAGGGGGCATACATAATGACCGATAGTGGAATAGCGAGAATAACTGCAACTAACGAAGAAAACGTCACTTTGGACTTCAACCACCCACTTGCGGGCAGGACACTAATATTTGAAGTGGAAATAATGGACATAGAAAAGGCAAAGCCAGAATCAGATGAAGCCTGATATCTGAACTCTAGTGGCCACGAGGAATATCACAATTCCAAGTATGGCGAGCATTGCGCTATACTTGAAGCCTGCAGAGAACTTTCCTTCTCTTATTATTCCAATTCCCAACCCCGAAACTATAGCCTGTATTGCCACAAATGCGAGAGAAACATTTTTTATAGCTTCCAATGGAAGGTTAAGCCCCACTTCCGGAGTGTTCATGCCACCCATAATTTGAGACACAACTCCCAAGATGAAGGGGCCTATGAACCCACTGGCAATTATGAAAAACATTGCCTGCATTCCGGTTGAGGCTTTCCTCTCCTTCTTTATTCTAAGTATTTCACGAACATCGTTGGCAACTGCTACAAGAACATCAGCCATTGGAGCTCCCCTCTCATATGCCTCCAAAATAATCATTGTGGAGCGATAGATTA
>JAGGWM010000010.1 GCA_021157445.1 Thermococcus sp.
AGAGAGGGTGAGTTTCTTGTATCGTCCGAATTGCCCTTATAAGACAGTCCTAAAACTACCACAATTGCTTCTTCCGCTGGAAGGTTAATTGCCTTCAGGGCATCCATAAGAAGATCTTTCGCAAAGAGTGGCATGTCCTCGTTGATTTCTCTCGCTTTCTTTATCAATCCAAAATCTTCTTTTGCAGAACTGAGAAGCAAATAGGGATCTTTCGGCAAACAATGACCACCGACGCAAATCCCCGGAATGGGGATTTTAACTCTTGGATGGGTATTGGCAAGCTCTATAGCCTCAAAAACATTAACCCCATACTGGTGAGCTAAAAATGCAAACTCGTTGGCCAAGGCAATATTCACATCTCTGAAGGTGTTCTCCATCAGCTTTACCATTTCGCTTGTGGTAGAGTTTGTCCTGAAAATCTGACCTTTTACAAAAGCTCTGTATAACAGTTCAGCCAGTTCGGAACTTTCTTCATTTATTCCTCCGATTATTCTGGAATTATAAACGAGCTCCTTGAATATTCTGCCCGGCATGACCCTTTCGGGAGCATGGACCATATAGAAGTCTTTTCCAGCTTTAAAACCCGTTACGTCCTCTATAAGCTTTGCCATCTTTAGGGTCGTCATAGGAGGAACTGTACTCTCTATGATCACGAGAGAACCTCTCTTAATGGATTCGGCAGTTGTTCTAACGGCATTTTCAAGGTAGCTCAAGTCCGGAGTTTTATCCTCTTTCAGGGGAGTCTGGACACATATTACGTAGACATCCTTGCCTACTATCTCCTTTTTATCCGAGGTGGCCTTCAAATTTCCGTTTTCAATTGCCCTCCTTAACATCTCCTCTATCTCGGGCTCAATTATGTGAGAATTCCCGGAGTTTACCTTTTTTACAACATCTTCCCTTATTTCATATCCTACCACTTTGAATCCAGCATTGGCAAACATAATTGCCGTGGGAAGGCCGATGTAACCCAAACCTATAACAGCAATCTCAGCGCTTCTGTCAATTATTTTGTCTCTCATGCATTCTCACCAAGAAGAGAGATTGAGCCTCAAAATTTAAGGTTTTTCCACGAAACAATTTCAAGTGGTAATCTCAAAGATTTCTCAAAAAACTTCAGAAAATCTACCCAAAGCACAATTTTTCAAAGGTCTCTACCTAATTACCTCAATTTCATGCATTATTTCAAGGAGAGAAAGCGTAATAAACGGTTAACAAAATAAAGAATCCCCACATAGCTTGGGAAATAAAGACTAGAAAAACCGTTTTACGGAAACCCTTTTAATGGACAAAGCTGTTCATAATAATGGGTGAAATCCGTGAAGATATGGGTAGATATCGTCAATGCACCTCATGCTCACTTCTTCAAAGGTATAATCAGGGAGCTCGAAAAAAAAGGATATGAAGTTTTGGTAACCACAAGAGAGTTTGACGGCCTAACTGGAATTCTGGACATGTTGGGAATAGATTATTATGCTGTGGGCAAGCATGGTGGATCAACCCTTGAGGGAAAGCTCATAGCAAGTACCGAAAGGCAATACAAACTTGCCAAGCTCATAATCGAGGAAAAACCGGATTTAGCCCTCTATAAAAACTCCCCCGAAGCTCCAAGGGTAGCTTTTGGATTGGGAATCCCCACAATCGGATTTGCTGATAACGACACGGCCACAGCGGTCAACAAGCTCATGTTACCCTTCACAAGGAGATTGATCTACCCAAAGGCCATAGATGCATATGAACTTATAAAATGCGGAGCAGATGCAAATTCCTTCAAGCCAATAAACGGCATACCTGAATTGGCCCACATCTACGGCTTCATCCCCAGCAAAAAGCCCCTAAAAGAACTCGGCCTCTCTCCGTACAGCTACATTGTAATGAGAACCGAGCCTATAAAGGCCAACTACTTCAACGGCGATGCCGAGAAGAGTGTTCTTGAAAACGTAATTCCTCTACTCCCGGAAATTCCCATAGTTCTGTTCCCAAGAACGGAAAGTCAAAAGAAACGCTTTGAGCACTTTGAAAACGTCATAATCCCAGAGCACATTACCGACAGCTTATCTCTTCTCTACTATGCAAAGCTAATGATCGGCGCAGGGGGGACGATGAACAGAGAGGCCCTAGCCTTAGGAACTCCAACCATTTCAACTTATCCAGGCAGGCTTTTGGCAATCACGAAATGGCTTATAAGCCTTGGCATTAAGTTCCACTCTACAGACCCAATAAAAGTGTCAGAAAAGGCTTGGGAGCTTATGAGAAAGAACGGAGCCTTTAGGAAGCATATAAGGGGCATAATTGCATCCATGGAAAACCCGATAGATGCATTCTTAAGGGAAATCGAAATTTATGAGGAATACGGCACCTTCCCTGCTCCGAAAATTGCTGCGGAGGAGCTGGTGGGCAAAAGATGAAAGTTAAAAATTATTGCGGTTATTTTTGTTCATTTAATTAAACGCCTGAAGCAATGGCTGGAGTGATGTAAGCCTCGACAAAGGCCGCCACTAAGAGCATTACCAGTGATAAGGCAAGCATTTTCATGGACTTCCTTAATCCGCTCAAGAATCGCTCTCTCAAGCTTCCCTCTCCGCTGATTATCTCAAGATACCACTCCACTCCGCCAAGGCCTGCAACTGCGAAAGCCGGTATCTCTATCACTCCATGAGGGATAATAGCCAGAAGAATTTTTGCCAAGCTTTCTCCCTGTGCATTGAAGTATTGAATCACTATACCCACTATAAAGCCATTAAAGAACAGTATCCCCGCAGGAACTATGCCAAAAAGCACGCCACCGAGAGCACATATCACCGCAACTCTTGAGTTGTTAAGGAATATAAAGGTAAAAAGGCTAAATTTGTCGGTGTTTCCTTCCACAGCCCCTCCAAAAAACTGCATGAGGTTTGAGAATAAGCTCTCCGCAAAGCTTGGACTTAACACGGAACACACTATGCCAAAGAGAACTCCTGTAAGAAATGTTCCAAGAAAGGCGTAAAAAACTTTACTCTTCATTTTCACCACGCAGAGCGTTTTTAAGGGCAATCTTAAAGTCCTCAACGTTTATATAGGGCATCTCAATGTCCAACCTTACCGCAAAGAAGTCCTCCATCGCCTTCTCAAGTTCCTCAAGTCTTTTTCCCTTTAAGGCATTCTCAAGTTCGCCGATTACCTCCTCTGGATAGACAAAGAAGTCGCCGGTGATCTTTACATCCTCTGCAATGCCTTTTTCTTCATCAATCTCAAACCTTATAAGGCCTTTTTTGGCTTTGTGCTCACCTATCCTTTTCATGCCCACCACAGACAAGTTTAAAGCGGGTAGTTTTTAAAGGTTTATGAAAAATGAGAAGCAGGTGGTGAGTGTGGCTTACGATGATGTCAAGAGAGAGGTTGGGGAGATATTAGAAAAGGTCATTTCAGAAATGCTCGAAAAAGAGGGCAAAAGCTGGGAGGGGGGGATTTTATTTGACGAAACACCCAGCATGGAGCTCGGTGATTTTGCCACCACCGTGGCTTTTCAGCTCGCAAAGGTGTTTAGAAAAGCCCCAAGGATGATAGCCCAAGAAATTGCTTCAAATCTGGCAGGAAAGCTTCCCGAGTACATTTCAAAGGTTGAGGTTGCCGGGGCGGGATATATAAACTTCTTCCTGGACTACGAAAAATTTGGAAGGCTTATCACAGAGGAGATCCTTAAAAAAGGTGACCGATTCGGGGAGAGCAACATAGGGAACGGAAAAAAGGTTATAGTGGAGCACACCTCTGTAAATCCAACCAAACCACTCCACATGGGGCACGCAAGGAACTCCATTCTTGGAGATACAATCGCCAGGATTATGAGAAAACTAGGCTACAAGGTTGAAGTGCAGAATTATATAG
>JAGGWM010000148.1 GCA_021157445.1 Thermococcus sp.
CCACAGGGCTGGGGGGACGCATTTAAACGTTGTTTATAAAAGTGCCCACGATTACGGCTTTAATGGAGCCAAAGCAGAGGACTTTATGAAGGCCATGGATTTCCATATTGAACTGGTGGAGAAGATAAATAAAGAAACTCCCGTTAAGGCATTTGCAGTTGTAGGTGTTCACCCTGCGGAATTTGCACACCTGGCTGAGAGGAAAGGCCTTGAATATGCAAAAAATGAAGTTATGAAGGCTCTCGAATATGCACAAAAGCTCTGCCTTGAGGGAAAGGCAATAGCGATAGGTGAGATAGGAAGACCCCATTATGAAGTGAGCAAGGAAATATGGGAGGCAAGCATAGAACTCATGATATATGGGATGGAACTGGCCAAAGAAATAGACTGTGCTGTTCAGTTGCACACGGAGAGCTTTAATGAAGAAAAGTTTAGAGAGCTCGGCAAAATAGTTAAAGAAGTTGGCATAAAGCCCTACAGAGTCGTCAAACATTACTCTCCTCCGCTGGTAAAGGTGGCGGAAGAAGCTGGCGTGTTTCCTTCAATTTTAGCAAGCAAAAAGGCTCTCATGGAAGCCCTGATGCAGGGTGACAGATTTTTAATGGAGACAGACTACATAGACGATAAACGAAGGCCTGGAGCTGTTTTAGGTCCAAAAACCGTCCCAAAGAGAACCCTATCATTTATCCAGCAAGGCCTTATGAGTGAAGAAACTGCCTACAAAATACACGTGGAAAATCCAAAAAAGGTTTATGGAGTAGAGATTGAGGAGTAAAGCACCTTCCCCTCCCTTAGAACAGTCTTTATGAAGCTGTCTTCCCTTCTTTTAAACTCCTCCGGTTTTATGACTATGGGGCTTATAAGCTCCCTGTATTCGAGGAGAATATCTGTGACAATATCCATCAGTTCATCGAAATCAACGTCGCCCACGATAAGGACGTCTATATCGCTTTCCTCGTCGTAGTCTCCCCTCGCGTAGGAGCCGAAGAGCACGATGCTCTCGATGGAATGGCCAAATTTATCCTCTACCCTCCTGAGGAACTCGTCAAGGGCCGAGGCTTTCTTCTCCATCGGCAAGCTCCTCCAGCGCTCGTTTTATTCTCTCAAGAAAACGTTCGGCGTTTTCGACTATGTCCTTGGCTTCCTCCGGGGAGGGTGTGTAATAAATGTCATAATCTGCCCGTGACCTTAAAGTAAACGCTGATGTTAGATATTTGGCATAAATCTTCTCAATAAACCCCTCATCAACGAAGTGAAGACCAAACATCCTCACGACTCCAGAATGCTTTTTGGGATTTATCCCTTTCGTCAAAAGCAGGGCCTTTGCTGCGTGAAACATGGAGTAGTAGGCACGGCTAATTGCATCTCTGAGCTTTCCGTTCTGGAGGAGCAAGTGCGCAGATGACAATTCCTCCTCTGCAAGTTCAAGGTGCTTAATAATCTCCTCTGGAGTTTTCATAATCCTCACCTACACAACAATATTTTTGCATTGAAGTATTTAACTCCTTCGTCAGAGATTCACTCTCCTCACAACCCTCACTTTCCCGGGCTTTCCGATTTCTCCCTCGACTTCAAAGACCTTTCCAAAGAACTGCTCCACAACCCAGACGTTTGTTACTAAGTGTTTTGTGATTTTACTCACCCATATTTCTCCTCCCGTAAAGGCCAAGAACGGTATAAGCTGGTCTCCAAGGAACATATCCACTGCATATTTTGGTTTTAACTGATTTAGAAGCTCTTCAGCGGCTTCCTTCCCTACAACCTCAGCGGGCTTCCCTCTTTCCCCGAGGGCATCTCCGCCCAGGCGAAGGACATCTGTGTTTGCCCATACGACTATTCCACTGCCCGGTCCAAGGTGGGGGTCTTTTCCTCGCTCGTAATACTCATCCTCAATCTTTACTGGCACGGAGGGATAAGCTCTCTCAAGAATTTCCTTTGCGGCCTTTGTCTGCCTTATTGAAACGTGAGGGGGTAATCTTACGGCGTGGCTTATCCCCTCGAAGCTGTAAATTTTCTCAAACTCTGTGGCGATCAGGGGTTTCTTTTCTTCCCATGGGTAGGCTTTGCCAACAACCAAACCCCCGCCCCTTGGATAGTGCCCCCTTCTCCTTATCTCAATTTCCGCCTTAATTCCCATCTTCTCAAGGGCATAGAGGGTTACGTATTTGAAGTAATCCACCGGAGGGCTCCAGGATACATCGGTTCCCCCTGTTATCTCGAAAGTGATCTCTTTATCTTCAAACACCATTGCTGGCAGGAGGGCTTGAAGAACAAGAGTTATGCTGCCAGCAGTCTTTATTGGGACTTTGATGTGCTTCGCTTGAATCCCTTTGGGATAAAACTCCAGCTCGGTTGAGCCTTCACGTGCTCCCTTTACTTCAGCATTTGAAAGCTCTTTTAGTGCCAAAACACCATAAAGGTGCTGTGGCCTCAGTCCCGGCTTTGGCCTTTTGGCCCTAATGTTGATAATTTTAACGGGTTCCCCGGTTATAACCGAAAGAGCTAGTGAAGTTCTTAATATCTGCCCTCCACCCTCTCCATAGCTCCCATCAATGATCTTCATTTTCTTCACCGAGAAACAGTACAAGGGCTTCCTTTAAAAGTTCTTCTGCCCCTTTGTTGGGATTTCTCTCTTTAAGCCTCTTGAGGAGCTTTGATAGGGTTGTGATGGTTTTGAAGGTTCTTTTTTGTTCGGGTATTTTTTCCACCACCACACTTGGCACCACCACTTTGGCTTTTCTGGTTAAAAGCTCCCTAAATTCCTCTTCGCTTAGGTATGGCAGTTTTATCTTCACGGGCAGGTCGTATTTTTCTGAATTTTTGCTTTCTACGATTAATGTGAACTCCACCGGCACTTTGAGTCCCTTAATTTTGGCAATTCCTTTTTCTTTAATTCTCAGGAGCTTTTCAACAAGCTCCCTCGGAGGTTCTTTGAGGATTAAAAACCCTTTGTGAGCTTTTAGAAATAGGGGAGCATTGTAAGTCTCTTCGGTCTTCTCCTTAACTTCAAAATCTTCCAGAGAATCAACGTAACCGTCCCAAACTATTACCGGGGGTTTTATGAGGGCTTCTCGCGTTCCTTTCTTTATCACTTCGTGGAGCTCATTGTCAAACAGCTGGAGCTTTAACGACCCAATTTCAAGTATTTCCGGAATTTTAACGGTCCCTTTGAGTGCCCCTTTTAAAATCTCCGGAAGGGGGAGTTCTGTATGGTTTATTATCACCATATCCTCCATGAGCTCCAATGCTCTGAGCTTTTCAATGAACCTGGGCGGTAGGGTTAGCTTCTCAAACTCAACCCTAATGGGTTCCTCCTTTAATCCTTCTCTGGCGCGTATTTCTCTTAATAGGTCTTCGCTGATGGAGGTTATTTGGTATATCTCCTTCTTTCCTTGAAGGTAGAGAATCCCGTTTGAGAGG
>JAGGWM010000124.1 GCA_021157445.1 Thermococcus sp.
GATGGAGAGCAAATGGGAGGACTTAACGACGGACGAAATAAACTATTTTGTTGAAATGCTTAACGAAGCTTTGGGAGAGGAGAGGGTCTACTACGAGGCTTATGACCTTGGCCTGGATAGAGATAAGGCTTACATTATTCTTAACATAAAAGGTCTCTATTATCTAGAGAACGTTGTGGATGCTGAAGATAGACATATTTTAGAGGAGGCGGTTTCCCTTTTGATGAAGTACGTGTAGGTGATGAAAGTGCTCTTTAAGAAAAAAGGCCTCTTCACCGTTAGCGATGCCATGAAAGTTATAGAGATGGCGAGCAGAGAAGACCCAAGGGAAATTATCATCATGTGCGAGGCGATTGATGACGAAGCAAAAAGGAGACTCTGGGACTACGCTAAAGGCGTTGAACTCATGGCTGATCTGACCGGTGAGGATCGGAGCGTGAAAATGGAAATCCTTGAGGGCTATGTGAGCGATAAAGTGAAAGGGGTAGAGCTTTAGGTGGTTTCATGATTCTGGCGGAGATCTTTAACAGCTGGCAGGGAGAAGGGGGAAGCGTAGAGGGTAGTGCATTTGGCAGAAGGCAGATTTTTGTTAGATTTGCCGGCTGTGATCTAAGGTGCATATGGTGTGATTCCAGGGCGTTTATTTCTGCCCCGAGCGTTAAGAAGTGGCGTTACGAAGTAGAGCCCTTCACGGGGAGATTTAAGTACAAATCCAACCCAGCAAAACTTGATGAGGTTGTTAATGTTATCTTAAAGCTCGATACTGGTGATATACACTCAATAAGCTACACCGGAGGGGAGCCAACTCTCCAAGTTAAATCACTTAAAGCACTTATGGAGAGAATGAAAGAACTTGGCTTTGCCAATTTTCTTGAAACTCACGGAGGTATTCCGGAGCTCATTGAGGAAGTTGCTCCATTGGTTGATTATGCAAGCGTTGACATAAAAGACGAAACCGCCGGAGCAACTGAAAATTGGAGGGAATTGGTGCTTAGGGAAGTAAAGAGCATTAGAATTCTCAAGAAAGCCGGGGTAAAAACATATGCAAAACTTGTGGTTACAAAAGATACAAAAGAGGAAAACATGAAATGGTATGCTGAGCTGTTAAAGGACTTAGCCCCTCTCGCCATACAGCCTAAGGAGCCGATTGATATTTCTCAGACTCAGCTTATGAGGCTTTATAATATTGCAGCGAAGGTTATGGGAAGAGATAACGTTGGTTTGAGCTTTCAGGTGCATAAGTATCTGAACGTCCTTTAAGATGAAATCTTTTCAGGCGATGATGTAGATTGGCCTTTGGGGAGATTGATGCCCGGGATCGACGAGGCTGAGCCTTTAGATGCCTTTTTAATTTTTAAGCTCCCAAATTATCTCAAACGAATATTAAAGAAGAATAACAAAGATCCAACAGATCACCTAATTATGTGCTTGTAGTAATACCAAAGACCCCTTATTATGTCCCTTACTTCTATCATTGTGAACATTGGGCTTCTATCGATGAATTTAGCGGTCTCTTCCCATGTGTGTGCTTGGAGAACACGGTAGATGAGCAGATGTATCTGCCTTTCGTCGAGATATGGCTTCATCCAGCCATCGAGGAAATAGAGCTTTACCACTGGTTTTACGGCATCAAGAACTGTGTCATAGGTTAAAACCTTGCCAACAAACATTTCAAGCCTCTTTTTCTGTACGTCTGTAAGATTTATTGGATAATCGACACTTTCTCCAAATGGTGTCTCGAACAGCCATCTTGCTATTTCTGGCTCTAAGTCCCTATGGGTATCTCCAAGCCACTCCGTAAGCCTGATTCTGAATTCATTGTTGGCCTTCTTGACGATTTCTTGGGCTTTTTTGCTTATTGGCTTTATCACTATTGCCGTATATTCTCCACTCACGGGATTTCTTGAGGGGCTTAGATGGACTACCGCGAATCCGTTTCTTATCCAGAACCTTATGAGCTCTTCACTTGCCCCAAATCCGCTTCCTACCCAATCAAATCCTTCTCTATCGGCCTCTTGAATCAATAGCTCGAGCGCCTTGCTTCCGAGACCCATATCCATAGCATCTGGATGGGTGGCTATTCTGACGACTCTGTAGCCCTTTAACCTTGCAAATTCCTTTGCATAGTGATGCTTGACCATCATGTCGGGGATTATGTTCCCTCTGGGCTTGTAGCCTTTTGCCATTCTGTCTATGTCCTTCTTTGGGATTCCACCCTCCTTGGCTATCTGCACAGCACAGACTATCTTCCCGTTTTTAAGCCTCAAAACCCTTGCTTCATGATGTGGGGCATCTGCTAAAAGGGCCACATCACTTGGCCTGTTTCTGTAGTGAGCAAGGACGTAAATACCAACGAAGTGTCTCAAATCTTCCCTGTCGTTTTCAAACCAATCATCAAGGTCAGGCTTTTCGAAGTAGACTTCTTTCCTTCTAATAAGCTCGTAGTCCTCTTCAGTAAGCTCTACCGGCTCTGCATCCAGTAGAAGGACGTCGAAGAGCCACCTCTCAATGGGGTCGTTGTTCTCGTATCTAATCGGCACTGATAAATGTATCTCCTTGAACTCTCTCCTTTCCTTTGCCCTTTTTAGGAATTTAACTGAGAATCCTCTTCCAGCTCCTTCGTATCCATGGATTGTGGAAGAGTAAATTACTTTGGGCTTTGTGAGGTATTTATGGAGTATTGGAACATGGATCCCAGCGGCTTCGTCAATTATATAAACGTCTGCATTCATTTTATATCCTTGAGTTGGCGGATAATACCTCAGCCCTATCCCCTTGGCGTATATTTCCTTTATGAGGCCGTTTTCCGTTATAACCTTTGGCTTGTAACCGAGCTTTTGAAGACTTTTCTTTGCAAAGCGGAAGAGACTCTGCACGTTTTCAAGCTCTGGAGCTGTAACAACAATTCTTACGCGCTTTTTCTTTGCCCTTACAGCTAGGCCAATTGACCCTATACCGACGCTAACGCTCTTTCCCCTTCCTCTGTCAGCGGTTAGAACTACCATCCCATCTTTTTCTATTAGTCCCTCGAGGGCTTTAAGAACCTCAACCTGGCCGTTTGTAAGGCAGAGCTCATAGAGCTCTCTTGGAAACTTTATCTCGGTTGGAATTTCAATCTTTTCTCTTTCGGGAAGTTTTGCTTGAGTTTTCTCATTCTCTGGCCCTTTGATGATTTTTTGACTTTCGACGTTTATGAGGTAAATTCCATCGTGCTCTTCAAACTTCCTGATCAATCTCCTGTTAAATCTCTTCTTCACGTCGTCTATCGTATATGGGGGAGTAACAAGGCTCTTGTGGAAGCCAGTCCACATGTTTTTCCATTTTTGAAATGGGTTGGCGAGAATAAATATTAGCCCTCCTCCCCTCACCGTTTCTATTATCCTACCAAGGTCATTAGGGGAGAAATCGTAGCTGAGATCAAGAACAAGAAGGTCGTAAGTCCTTCCAAGAATATCTCGAGTGTGCTTAAAAGTGACGGCGGTAACGTTTACATTCTCTCCTGCCAAAACATCAAAGTGCTTCCTGAATTCCTCATACCTCTTTCTTCCAAAGGTTTCTTGGCCAAGGGCATCTGTGGCATAGAGAACCTCAACTTTGTTTTCACTCTCATCTCTGAGCTTTTTTTTCATAAACTCCTCAAGAATGGAGGAAATTATTTTAGCAGCCGCTCCGCCAAGAACCCCGGCTAAAGTTGCTTTTTTCATGGTATCTCCCGCTAAAACTATCATTCTTCTATGAAATTCTTCAATAGCTTCTGCGAGAGCGGTTTCAGTGAGCTTTAACGTTGACTCTTTAACACCCTCGCTTTTAGCATAGTCTCTCACTTCCCTGTCAAATCTCACCTTCACGGTCATTTTTCATCCCCACAAATGAAAAAGACGGGATGTT
This sequence comes from Thermococcus sp., assembly GCA_021157445.1. Lineage (GTDB taxonomy): Archaea > Methanobacteriota_B > Thermococci > Thermococcales > Thermococcaceae > Thermococcus_A. Next base: position 3,889 of record JAGGWM010000124.1, read on the forward strand.
TAAAAACCTATACTTTATTAAGATAATAATTTGAACGTTAAACTTTTATGCGAAAAAGCCCTAATTAGTATGGTGGTCTTATGAAGAAAATCGACATAAAGGATTTGGGCAACTTTAAGCTTGTCGGAGGACTTGATATATACAGGAAAAAGGTTGCCTTTACAGTAAGCGAAATAAACGTTGAAAAAGATGACTACTTCTCAAAGATCTACATTTACGACGGAAGGAAAGTCGTGCAGTTCACTTCTGGTCCCAAAGACTCAAATCCACGCTTTTCTCCTGATGGCAAATTTATAGCCTTTACGTCCAAAAGACACAAAGAAAACAAGGAAGCTGAACTTTACCTGATCCCAACCACGGGAGGGGAGGCAAGGCTCCTCACAAGGTTTAAGCTTGGGATAACCAACTATGAGTTCTCATCCAATGGGAAGACCCTTGCTGTAATTGCTCCGGTGGAGCTTGAGAGAAAAAAGAAGGATGATGTGCACATAATCAAGGAGATTCCCTTCTGGTTCAACGGCATTGGTTGGGTTCATGGAAAGCGGAATCAAATTTATCTTGTCGACGTTGAGAGCGGAAGGAAGAGAAAACTAACAAGGGGAAACCTCAACATTCAAACCTTAAAATGGAGCAAGGATGGGAGTAAAATCTATTTCGTAGCTCAGGAGGACAGGGAAAAGAGCCCCATGATAAGCGACCTCTTTGTGATTGATCTTAAGAGTAAGAAAGTTGAAAAGCTAACGGGCTCAAAGTGGCGCATAGGAGATTTTCTCCCGCTTGAAGATGGTACTTTCATCCTTAGAATGAGCACCCTTGAGAGAGGCATCCCAACAAATACCCATATTTATCACTTCGATCCCAAAACCAAGGAAATCAAGAAGCTCACAGCAAAACTCGACCGCTCGGCATATAACTCTCTCAACTGCGATGTAAGAGGGCCTTCTCGGAATCCACTCGTTTACAGGAATGGTTGGATTTACTACATAGCCACGGATGGTCCAAGAGCAAACCTCTTCCGTGCCAGCCTTAATGGAGAAATAGAGCGGGTTGTTGGCGGAGATAGAAGCATAGAAACATTCGGCATCGGAGATTACATAGCCTTCATTGCTCAGGATGCAACAACTCCAACAGAGCTTTACATTCTTAGGGATGGAAAAGAAAAGAGGGTTACCGACTTCAACGCCTGGATCAGAGAATACAAGCTCTCAAAACCAGAGCACTTCAAGGTTAAAGCGACTGATGGTGTTGAGATAGATGCATGGATCATGAAGCCCGTTGACTTTAAAGAAGGCAAAAAGTATCCTGCAGTTCTTGAAATCCACGGCGGGCCAAAAACGGCCTATGGCTACTCTTTCATGCACGAGTTTCACGTTTTGACGGCTAAAGGCTTCGTTGTAATATTCTCCAACCCACGGGGGAGCGATGGATATGGTGAAGAGTTTGCCGACATAAGGCAACACTACGGTGAGAGGGACTATCAGGACCTCATGGAGGTCGTTGATGAAGCCTTGAAGCGCTTCGACTTCATTGACCCGGAGAGACTTGGCGTCACCGGAGGTTCTTACGGCGGCTTCATGACCAACTGGATAGTTGGACACACGAAGCGTTTTAAGGCTGCTGTGACTCAGAGGTCAATCTCAAACTGGATGAGCTTCTTCGGAACAACGGACATAGGCTATTACTTTGCTCCGGATCAGATAGGCGGTGATCCTTGGAGCAATATGGAGGACTACTGGGAGAAGAGTCCCCTAAAGTATGCGCCAAACGTTGAAACGCCTCTATTAATAATCCACTCGACCGAAGATTACCGGTGCTGGCTTCCGGAGGCGTTGCAGTTCTTCACGGCTTTGAAGTACCTTGGAAAAACTGTCGAGCTTGCCCTCTTTCCAGGCGAAAACCACGACTTATCAAGGAAAGGGAAGCCCAAGCATAGAATGAAAAGATTAGAGCTGATAGTGGGGTGGATGGAGAAGTGGCTGAAGAAGTAATTTCTTTCCACTCTTTTTTAATTAATGGAAAAGAAGAGTTTGAAGGGTTGAAACTTCAGAGCGTGTAGTTCAGAACCTTTTCAGCCTCCTCAATGTGCTCGGGATAGACGTTCCTAATCTCTGGATGGAGAGCCTTGATAACCCTTCCAACGAGCACGAAGAGAGTTCCCGCGATAATCGGAAGCTCGTTTACGACTTCCTCCTCTAGTGGGATGTCACTTGGTATCTTCTTGAGGACGTACTTTCTAATTGGCTCAATTTCCACGTTCTCCTCCTTTATGACAGCCCTGAAGAGGTTCATGCTGTTTCTGAAACCCTTGGTAATTGGTATGTGGCGCATCTTTATCGTGCTCGAGTTCTCAGCCTTGGCGTTCTCGTAAGCGACCTCGAAAAGGTCAGCGAGCTTCTTCTCAACTATATCATCATTCTTCTGCTCTCGGCTTGGCAACTGCAAGCTCACAGGTCTTCTCTAAAATACTTCTGAGTTGCGGGTAGGGTATTATCATCTCAGCCATGTTCTCACCCCCTACCCACCTTTCATTATATTTTAGTAACTCAAGGTATTTAAAATTTTCGAGCCTCAAAGAAAGAGAATGATAACTAATAATGCCGCAAAGATGAGTGAACCAAAAAGGAACATCGCAATAGCACTTTCCTCGGTGGGCTTTTCTGGTCCCACTTTCTCAACGAGCCAGATACCGAACAAGAAGCCGAGTGTAGTACCGAAGAACCAGCCAAGAGGCTTACCGAAGTTGTACTTCGCGTAAGTCAAAACTATCATCGTCAAGAACAATAGAATCACTCCTAAAGTGGCCTTCCAAATACTCTTCTGCTTTTCCACGATCACAAAAACCCTGCCCATGTAAGGGTGAAAAGGAAGCCTGCTACAAATTCCGCCAGCATGGTGCGCCCAAATCCAATTACGCGGACAAGTATAAAAAAGCTTGTGGCTGCTCAAGAATCCTAACGCCCTTAACAAATTCTCCCTTAGCCTGCACAATGTTTTAAATCTCCACGAGACAAATTTTAATGGTGGTATCTGTGGAAATCCTAAAACATTTGAGCAGGTTTCCACCTCGTTATGGCCCTGAATGGGGAAGCGGCGGAATATTTGGC
>JAGGWM010000014.1 GCA_021157445.1 Thermococcus sp.
ATTTCGCTCGTAGATAGCACAGCAAAGTAAGTGATAAAATATGGAATTTTAGAATTAATTGAGATTTTTTTCGTATCTGCTGTTATATATGGATAAAGAACAGCATACATTAAAATTATCAATGGAATAAGGTTAAGAATTATCCTTAATCCCAGAGGAAGCTCTATAACCCTTTGAACAATGGATGCCACTATGAAAAGAACAATAGAAAGTAGCAATGTGGGTAGAAGAACTTTCTTTAGATAGTTTCTCATTGAAAGATCCGCTTTTACAAAGATGCTTATGTCACTCATAGCATCACCCCTAGATTCTAAAGCTCAGTCCTTCAATGCCTCTTTCGTAAAAGGCTTTGATTTCCCTGTAAACATCCCAGTAATAAGTGATGCCAAGCTCAACCATTCTTTGAAGAATCCTTGCTCTCAGGAACAGCTCATTGTATATCTCTTTTGGATCTTCATATCCCGCTATTTCAGCTATTTTCTTTTCTAAAATGTACGAATTGTTGAATCCTCTGAAATTATGAACATCCGAAACTGGATCCCACTCAAAAACGTTCCTTGTTGCTACTCCACCAAGTTCCTCATAATATCCCTCAATCTCCACAACCGTTAGAACCCTTCTGAGGAATTTACCTTTCACATATACGGCCTGCTGGAAGAGAGCTATGTTTAAGTTGTCTATAAAGGTTACTGGAACATTTATGGGGCTTCCAGTGAATCTCTGGATCATCTTTTTAATATCCCCCGCGTGGAAAGTGCTCAAGACCGGGTGACCCGTCTGCATAGCCTGAAAAGCTATGGCACCTTCTGCACCTCTAATCTCACCAACTATAATGTAATTTGGTCTTGATCTCAGAGCAGCCTTGAGTAGATCAAAAAGCGTAACTCTGCTTTCTTCTGGACCCCTCTCTCTAGTAACAAGTCTTTGCCACGTAGGGTGAGGAGCCACAACTTCGGGGGTATCTTCAGCGGTATAAACCTTCGAGTTTGGCTTTATGAAAGGAATAATTGCATTAAGGGTTGTTGTTTTACCGCTAGCTGTTTCTCCACATATAAAAACACTCATACCATATTCTAAAGCAAGCCATAAATACGCTGCTATTTCCGCACTTAATGTCTTCCAAGCTATTAGCTGAGTAATGCTTAGCGGAGTCGCTGAGAATTTTCTTATTGTTGCACTTGGACCTTTGAGACTTATATCTGGGCTGTATATTATGTTAATTCTTGAACCATCTGGAAGAGTACCATCTACAATCGGATGCCTATCACTAACAGGTCTTCCTATACGCTCACTAAGGTTCTTTAAATAATTGGCGAGCCTTACATTATCTCCAAAGGAAATATTTGTTGGAAGCGCCTCAAAAATTTTGTGAACAAGGGAAACATGATTAGCGCCGATTATATGAATGTCCTCAATATAAGGATCTCTCGCAAGAGCCTCAAGAGGTCCAATGCCTATTATGTCTCTCTTTAGTAGGTATCTAAACTTTTCCATTTCCTCACGCGTCAAAACTAGGGGTGAGCCGCGCTTTAAAGGTCCCTTAGAAGATTTAAGTAAAGAAAAAACTGCTTCTTCAAAAATATTGTCCAAAAACACTTCAAATTCCTCTTCATCCTCTGGAATATCTTTAAACGGGGCTAATTCCAGAATCTTGTCCTTTATTCTCTCATATTTCTCCTCTTCCTCCCTTGTTTCAATCTTAGGCTCAATAACAATATATTTTTTATCAGTCTGAGCATCTCCATATATATGAATAAAAATTGGATCTCCAACCGGATAAATTATATTAGGATGAGGAAGGTCCTTCATGTCCCTGCTTAATTGAGGATGGAATTCAGGCATTTTTCCGTACTTTTTTCTAAACTGTTCAACGTACTCCCTCAGATGGGGGTTCCTTCTCATTGCATCTTCTAGAGTGTCATTCAACCTTTGAGCCATTTCACACCACCGCTGCTATTTCTACTACTAATCCCACCTTGGGTTCCACTCTGAATGGTATTATCTTCTGGAAAATACCCTTAGCATTGTTATACTTTACAATAATCGCAGAATTCTTCAAATCGCCACCAAACACTTTTACTTGCAGTCTAACCAGCATTGTAGCGGCTTCCTCCAATAAAAACAACGACTCTCTGTCTATCTCTTCAGTATTTGATGTAAGGATTATTACTTTATCCAAACTCGCAAGCTTTTTTATATACATAAGAAAGTTTCTAACGGCATCTACATCCTGCTCCCTTGAAAGTAGAGCAGAAAAGGAGTCAATTATTATTATATCCGCCTCCCAGAGCCTTGGTTCGCCCAATAATCTACTTAAAAACTTTTTCTTTTCACTAATTCCCGTTAATAATGGGTATAACGACACAAAGATAAGCTTCTTTCTAATCAGAAAGGGAACAACATCGTATCCTAAGGAAAACATCTGCCGGATATACTCCACTGTTGTATATTGACTGGACACGTAAGAAACACTGTATCCATTCATCAAGAATCCATATAACAATCTCTGGGCAAAAATAGACTTTCCAGTACCCCTATCTCCCTCTAGTAACATGATGGTACCCGCAGGGATTCCACCCCCAATACGCCTGTGTAACTCATCACCCTTAAGCTCCATTTTAAAGATTTCCTCGGCCAAATGAACCACCTTCTCTCATCGCTTATTTTAGGGGATTCGGAATACAAAGCTTCTCACCTTTCCATTTTCCAGCACTACCACAAGCTTGTGGAATCCACTGGAGAGATTCGTGGTAACCACAATTTTCCCTACCTCATATGGATCCAGGGAGGAAGTGGGGAGATCATTAACGTCCACAAATGTGAGGTTCGACGGAGGTATCATCTTCCCATCAATAAACACCTGCAATGCATCATTGCTAAATGGTATGCTATTCTTTCCAACGTTCTTTATGTAAAACGTATAATTATTACCGGACACTGGAATGTTTTCTGGATCATTTATTATGGCGAAATCTGATCTCAAGTTATCTGCCAAACCCTCCCCCCTTATTTTAATACCCCCGGCAATATCATTGGTAACATATGCCAAAGCACCTGCAACACTACCTGCAACAATAATGGCCACTATAAACATAATTAGCTCTGATGCTGGTCCACCTGCACCCATTTAGGTCACCTCACTTGGGCATGTCCAGGAGGTAGTGTCTATAAGCACATCACTCCCATTGTAGTGCCATTTTATTCCCAACCCGCATCCATTCCCGATAAATATCCACAGTGTATGTTGTGAGTTATCCAAACCAATGAAAGTTATGTTCAGAGAGATGCTCTCACCCGGAAGCAAATACTCAAGGGGAGATAGAAAGCCAACATCGTCATCAGCAACATCGGAGAGAGTCACGTAGTCCCCATCATATATTCCGCTCCAATAACCCACATTTACGGTATTTCCATTATTTTCAATTGTCAAGGTTAGGTTGTAATGATTTGAACCGATTGCATAGGAATAAGAAGTAAGATTAAGCCTAGTGCTTAATCTTGATATTCTTAAGTCATACCAGTATTCCTCAGCATCTTTAACCTGGACGTAACTGTTCTCCCATGCTATGTATAGATTAGAAAGTACCAATAAAATTGAAGTAAAGAGAATCGCTGTGCTTGCTGAAACGCTGAATCCCATTGGAGACACCTAGCCCTTTAGACTCCATAGAACTCATCCAGCGTTTTCTCTAAGATTTTAACTTCCCTTTCAAGCTTATCAAGTACATCTCTTGTTATTCTTAGGCCCCTAAGTCTCTCAATAAAGAGCAGTGATATCAAGTGATCCTGAACAGTAAGCTTTTCAGAAGGCTTCCATTCTGGATCCCTGTGGTGAGGTCTTGTTCCCTTTGCATACCTTAACAGGGTATTTAGAACTTTTTCGCTTATCCATCCAATATCGTAGTAGAACTCAAGAACGCTTTCCAAGTTCTGAATGCCAACCCTGTCTATGAGGAATCCAAGCCACTTAAGAGCTATCATTGTTGAGACAATGTCTTCAGGGAGAGCTTCTAACCTTGCTTTTTTTGGTTCTTCAGCAAATAGTAAGCTTGCTATGTCTTCAGGAACTTCAAACTTCTTTTCTGCCATTTCAACTTCACCTCCCTCAACAACACCCTCAGGGCTTTCAACAGTTTCTATCTTTTCAACCTCCTCCTGTGGAAGTTCTTCAATTTCAACAACATCCTCACGAGCGGGAATTTCCTCATTAACCTCTTCAATAACTACTTCTTCAGGTTTTATATCTTCAGGAGCCTTCTCTTCAACCTTCCCTTCTTCGGATTTTTCCACAACCTGCTCAATTTTTTCTTCAAGTTCCTCAATTTTTTCTGGGATTTCTTCAAGTACCTCAGCAACTTTCTTGTCTTCTTCCGAACCTTCTAATTTCTCATCCAAGATTTCAATCTTTTCTTTGATATTCTCGGCTTTTTCTTGCAATAACTCAGCCCTCTTTTCGTGGATATTAAATTTAGCCTCCTCCAGACTCTCTACTAACCTTGAGAGCTGAGCACTTAATTCACCAAGTCTATTGCCCAGCTCATCAACTCTTTTGCTTATCTGTTCGTATTTAGCGGATTGACTTCCGTAAATATCAAGCACTCTTTGAATTATCTTTTCCAACTGATCATAGGTGAGATTGTCCCTTTTAGCCATTAGCTTCTCCCTGAGGTCGTTGATAACTACTGAAGGTACCTTGCCTCTCAGCTCTGAGAGCTTGGCATTTATGTCTGCCTCTGTTATGTATCCCCCCTCCCCCATGTTCACACCTCCGAAAGAACATCATATATTATTGAATCGATATCAACACCGTA
>JAGGWM010000063.1 GCA_021157445.1 Thermococcus sp.
CGTATTGGACTTGGAAAAGTCTTCCATCAGGGCTGAAAACCGTTATTGCCCTATCATATCCAGCCTGCGGTGGTACAAACGCCATTTTTCATCACCTCTAAAGTTATCGTAATAGGTTATATTAGGAATTCCTTAATTCCCTTTATATACCCTCCGATGTGTAAGTTATCGGCCAATAATTAAAATTTTTCTCTAAATTTATTTCCACCCAAATTCCCTCAAGAATTTTAGCTTAAGCCTCCTTATAGTTCCAGACACTCCAAGCGTTCTTATTATTGCCCTTGAACCGTTTATCTCAGTAATCATAGTCAGAGCAAAGCGAAGTTCCTCTACATATTTTCTATCGCACCTCACAATTCCAGTCTGGGTTTTCTCATCAAATTTTATAAACCATGGTTTTACCCTTGCTGTACCGAGCTCGCCCAGAGTTCTAAGGGAAGCCCCCCATAACGCTTTCTTTATTTCATCCTTTTTGAAAGGCCTCTCCCCAATTACCTGGAAGGCTATGTAGCGGTGCTTGTCGCGAAGCGTTGGAGGTAAAGTCCTTGGTTTCTCCCTCATGAGAGGTCTTTCCGCATTTGGGATTTATTAAATTATCTCAAAAACTTTTAATGAAAGAAATTCGGAGTACTTATGATGAGGAGAGGAATTGCAGAACTTCCCCTTCATGGTGGACATGTACCAAGATGGTTGGCATTGAGAATGAAGCGGTTAGCTGAGCTTGTTATAAAGCTTCTCGTGGACGAATATGGCACTCAGGGCGTTCTTGAAAGGCTTGCAGATCCGGTTTGGTTCCAAGCCCTCAATAACTTGATTGGTATGGATTGGGATTCTTCAGGAAGCACCACGGTAACGGCTGGTATCGTAAAAGAAGTTCTCTCAAAAGAAGATCTTGGGATAAGAGCGGCTGGAGGCAAAGGAGCAAAGAGCAGAAAAACACCGGAGGAATTAATCCAGATAAGCAAACTCTATGATCTGGAGGCAGAGAAATACATAAAAACCTCAAGATTAGTTGCCAAAGTTGATACCGTTGCCCTACAAACCGGCTACCAGCTCTATCACCACATCTTCTTCGTTGATCGGGAAGGGAGATGGACAATTGTACAGCAGGGCATGAATCCCCAAGTAAAGCTCGCCAGGCGCTTCCACTGGTTCTCCGAAAAAGTTAAGTCCTTTATTTTAGAGCCGCACAAGGGCATCAGTGGAATCAAAGCCGAGTATGCTTTGAATACCATCGCCAGAGAGAGCAAAGAATATCAAAAAACCCTGCTCGACATAATCTCCGAAAGCCCTACAAAAATTGAAAGAGATGTTAAAAGCATAGAAGCGCTCTCAAAAGGATACATCCCATTCTACAGGCCCTATGAGAAGAGAGAGCTTTTACCTGTACTGAAAAAATATGAAAGCCTTGGAAAAATCGAGCTCAACAAAAGAGCCCTAGAATTAGCAAGAGAGCTCGGGGTAAGTAGCTATGAAGAATTTCTGCTCATCAAAGGTTTAGGACCAAGCACCTTGAGGGCACTCTCTCTCGTTCTTGAGCTTATTTATGACGTTCATCCATCATGGAAAGATCCAGTTACCCATCCACCTGACCCCTTCAAGTTCGCCTACGCTGTCGGTGGGAAGGATAGTGTGCCATTTCCTGTCGAGAAGAGCACTTATGATGATTTGATATCTTTTCTCGAGAAGCTTCTGGAGAAAGGCAAAGAAGAAAGGGAAGTTGTTAAACAGGTGACAAAAATCAGCAAGAAGTGGAAGTTTCCAACGGAGGAAAAAAGGGCAACGTAGGACTGTGTTTGGGGATTATAACTTGACCCCCAATATTCAAATTTTCAAAGCTAAGCAGGCACCTAACATAAAAATAAAAAGGACAAAAGTGCATAAGTATGTCCGGGTGCATTCAATGCGTAAGGAAGATATTCTTGTCGATATTCTAGACTATAGCTTTTATAAAGAAGAGCTTCAAAAGTTCGCAGATTCTCTAGGGCTTAAAAAGTATGGAACCAAAAGAGAGTTAGCTAAAAGAATTGCCAAAAATGCTGATCAAGAGTTTCTTACAAAAATTCTCTCTAAGTTATCTAAGAAAGATCTAAGAGGTTATCTCCAATATTACTTTGGGGTAGAGATGTCATCTAGAGTTACTAAAGAAGAGCTGGTAAAAACAATACTCAAAAAGACTAAAAGCCATCACACATCCAAATCAAAGGGAACTTACAAAGAAACACCTGTAAGTGGTGAATATATTTCCAAGATTATCAGGGAGTTTAAACGGATTGAAGAGCCCGTTTCAGCAAGAGACGAGGCAGACTTCGAAAAACAGTTATTGAGCTTTCTAAAAGGCAAATTAAGTGAAAAACGCCCCAAACTACTTGAAATGCTAAAGCGTCAAGCAACAGTGGGTAAGTACAGAATTTGACATAGCTTTTGGAAGTCAAGTTGGCATTGAAATAAAACTACCCAAAAGCACTTCCAGCTTACAAAGACTTTCTGGTCAAGTCGATGTCTATAAAGACTATTTCAAGCACATAATTGTGGTAATTGGTGATATTGGCAAGAAAAACCTTGACATCAAAGAATGGGCAAAGAAAATAAGAAAAAAGGGGGCAATTGTAATAGTTATCAAAACTGAGCAGAAAAAGTGAAAATCAGATACCACCATCTCCCACAATAAATCTGTACCTATATCTTTATCTTTGTAATATTTTTGATTAAGAGCAGAAGGAAAGACTTGGGCGACAAGGAGAGAACTTGGGGAGCCTCCAGGCTTCATAGAGGGGAAAGCCGTTCGTTGTCCTGAAGGAAATTCGAAATTCATAGCTTGGGAAGACCATCTTCTGAAAGTTACTCTTGCGAGACTCCCTAACACTCTCTTTAAGTTAGAAAGAAACCTAAAGTACAAAATAGTCAACCAGTTCTTGAGTTTGGATTGCAGAGATGAAGGGCATTGATATAGATTATGTCGAGCAGAGCTCAAAGTCGTATAGGCAAAGCTCGCATTGGGGGTGAGGAGGCGTTAACCCTTGGTAGTTTAGCGAAAAAGCGGGGTTGTGGAGCGAAGCCCCACTTCCGAGATTTAAGAGTACAGAAAACTTTGCAAAGTCAAAGTTTCATCAAAGTTTGCGATTCTTCTCACTAAAGTATGGTTTGGGGGTTTGCAATGCCAGAGTGCGGAAGAGAGAAAACCCACCTCATTTATTATCATTTCTTAGAAAAGCACTCTTTCTTCCGCCAGCGCTTGCGCAGGCAAGGGCTGTTATGGTGGGCCCGCGGGGATTCGAACCCCGGACCTCCACCTCGTAAGACGTGGAAAGCTCAATGATCTATGGCGCATTTACGGAAATCAGTTTGCAGAATGGCTCTCCGACCAAGTGACTGAAGTAGTGAGGAAAGACTACTTAAAGGC
>JAGGWM010000005.1 GCA_021157445.1 Thermococcus sp.
GCCTTTAAGTAGTCTTTCCTCACTACTTCAGTCACTTGGTCGGAGAGCCATTCTGCAAACTGATTTCCGTAAATGCGCCATAGATCATTGAGCTTTCCACGTCTTACGAGGTGGAGGTCCGGGGTTCAAATCCCCGCGGGCCCACCATAATTAACTATTCTCAAGAGCCTTAAAGCTGGAAATTTCAAGAGCATTTTAGCTCCAGTTAAAACTGAGAACTTAAAAGTTATAAGTTATAACAGATTCAAAAATTAAGAGAAGAAAACCCCAATTACAAGTCGGGCATAACGTTATTAGTTAATTCTCGGGATAATTTTGTGCGCATTCCAAAAAAGCTCTTCACTACCATGCCATATGCCGATATGAGTAAACTTTTTTGTTTACATGATGGGAACAGAGTTAACAAAAATCTCACACATAGAAACTTAGGAAAACCCAAAAACCTTTAACCTCTTTCAGACTATTGTTTATTGGTTAAGATCATGATCTACAACCTGGTGTTGAAGATGGAATACATCATAGAAACTAAAGATCTTACAAAATTTTTTGGAAAGAGAAACATAATCTACCATCTGAACCTCAAAGTCCCTAGAGGGGTTGTCTATGGCTTTTTGGGACCCAATGGTGCGGGCAAGACAACCACTATTAAAATGCTTACGGCGGCTTTGAGACCCACCTATGGAGAAATTAGAATTTTTGGGCTTGAAATGCCCCAGAGAAGAGTTGAAATAATGAAGAACGTTGGTTATATGCCAGAAGTCCCAATAGCCTATGAAGACATGACTATCTTTGACTTTCTAACGTATATGGGCAGGCTTTCGGGTTTAAAAAAGGAGAAGGCAAGAGAGCAGGCAAAGGAACTCATGCGATACGTTGGAGTCGGTAGATTGGCCTTGAATAAAATAAAGGAGCTTTCTTCAGGCCAGAAGCAGAGAGTGACTTTTGCATCGGCTTTGATAGGCAATCCAGAGCTTTTGATCCTCGATGAGCCCACTGCAAACCTCGATCCTTTAGGGAGAATAGAATTAATAGGGAAAATCCTATCATTGGCGAAGGAAGGGAAAACGATCTTCATAAGCTCCCATATAGTTAGCGAAGTCGAGAAGATGTGCAACTATGTGGGCCTTATAAACCAGGGTCGTTTAATAGCCCAGGGAAAGATAAGCGAGCTAACGGAGATAGAAGAAAACGATTACGATGTTTCCACTTCAGATAACAAAGTGGCACTTCAGTTCTTAAGGGAAAAGCCATATGTCAGGGAAGCATGGGAGGAGGAAAACATAATAAGGGTTAAAGTGGATCCAAGATTCCTGGACGAGTTTTTCCTACAGTTCCCGAAGTATTTAACCTCTCAAGGCGTTCGCTTAAAGCTCTTCAAACCCCACACAAGCCCGCTTGAGAGAATTCTTATGGAAAAGTTCAGTATAGGTGAGGAAAGTGATTAGTGTTCTCTACCAAAACGAGGTGTATAGGCTTTTAAAGTCGAGAAGACTAAAAGTAATGCTGGTTTTAATGCTTCTTCCTGTTGTAGTTTACTTCTTCACTCACGAGGAGATAACTGAATACAGCGCAAAAGCCTTGGAGATTTCTTTCCAGATAAACGTCTCTCAGTTTTTAATAAATTTCTGGGCAAGCGTGATAGGTCAGCTGGTCGTTATAATCGTCATGAGCGATTTGCTCGCAAGTGAAATTGACAGAGGAACGATAAGGCTTCTCCTTGTGAAGCCGATAAAGAAGAGTGAGATAGTCTTCGGCAAGTTCTTTTCCGGAATTACAGCTGTGCTCGTTATCTTTGGCATACCCTACTTTGTGATGCAGATTTATATGGTTCTTCTCTACAAATCGGGCTTTGAGGGGTTTAGGGCAACGTTTGATGACTTTCTGTTCGCTCTTAGTGTTACTGTTCTCGTCCTTGGAAGCCTCGGGGCAGTTTCAATGCTTCTCTCGGTAGTTCTTTCAAGGCCGCTCTATGCATCCCTCGCAAGCTTTGGACTCGTGTTTACTGCTCAGTTCATACTTCCACAATTGCCTTTCTTTGACAACCCTGAGCGCTTTAACTTGAGCTACCAGATAGGGGTGCTCTTAAAGAGGGGCTTTACGCTTCACACCGGATTGGACACCTACAAAGGGGACCCAACTATGAGTGCACTGTTTTTCGTTAGTGTTATCCTGCTAAGCCTGGTTTTCACGCTCTTGGGATTATACAGAAAGGAGTATGGGGGATGAGCCATGAGAAGGATATTATCGCTTTTCATGCTTCTTCTCTTTGCTGGGAACGCTCTCGCCATGTCGGTTGAACTCGGAATAGATGAGGTTTTAATAGTGGATAACACCACCGTAACATTTGATGTCTCCCAAAACAATCCAAACCTGGTTTTTCTATTGTTGGATGGCGAAAACTCGAGTTTAGTTGAGGGGTTGCACTTTGGTGAGAGTGTTTTCTTTGAGGGAGTAAACTACACAGTTGGGAGCTTGGATTTGAATACGCGCATTCTTAAGCTTCATCTGTCCGGCAACTACTCTACCCTTAGAGTTTTAAAAAAGAGGGACTTTGAGGTTTCTCCTGTGGAGTCTTTTGATGCCTACGTAAAAGTAAAGATAAAGAACACCGGCTATTATGAGATCAACGATACGCTAGTGGTTTCTGCCCAGGGAGTAGAGATAGAGGAAAGGGACATTGACCTTAAGCCAGGAGAGAGCTTAACCTTAAAGATCTCCCCCTCTTACAATCAGCTAACCTTCATGCTAAAGGATGCCAAGCTGTTAAAGAGCATAACGGTAGCTTCTCTCGAAGAACTCGTGACAATCGAGCGTATCTGGAAAGATGGGAAGCTCCATGTTCTTCTAAGAAACCATGGAGATCCTGTTAATGTAACCCTCAAGCTTCTGGTTAGTGGGATGACCTTTGATAAGAAAGAAGTTTTCCTCAACTCAAAGGAAGAGAAGGAAGTTGTTTTTGACAGTGATATTACTCAAGGCACGATTCTGCTGGACTATGGAGTAATAAAGCAGGAGAGCTTTTACTTCGAAATGCCGAAGGTGTCTTTAGTGAGGGCTGAGAAAGAAAACGAGAAGCTAAAGATATGGCTGAGAAACGATGGAAAGGTAGGGTTCTCGGGGAGAGTGTCCATCTACCAGAGCTCCGTCATTGTGGGCGAGCCTTATTTTATTGATGTTACTATAAAACCCAACGAAGTGGTTTATCTCGAGTTTAAAGTTCCTGAAGATACACAGATTTTAACCGTTATGGTTACATCGAGTTCTTACTCTGCCACCTTCCCTATCTCCTTGAAAGCAGAACTGACCGCAAAAGCTGTTAATTCTTATGCCAAGGGAGTACTCGGGGGGACCGTGAGTTATGTGATAACCATTATTGGCAATGGAAAGGTGGAGTTTGGCATTAGCGGATTGCCGGACTCTATAAAAGCCTACTTCTATTATGGAGATACTCAAGTTAAGGAGCTCGATGTAGTTCAAAATGCCCAGGTGACTCTTCTTTTAAAGCTTCCGAACTTACCGCAGGGCTTCATGCTCAACGAGCCGATCGATTTTAACGTGACAATCAATGACATCGAGATTCCCTTAAAGCTGGAAGTTGGTGGGATGGGGATACTGCCGGTTTATGGAGATAACTGGCTTGCCAAGGTCAATTATACAAGCGAATACCACCATGTAGACTTGCCTTATAGGGTATTCGGGAATGAAATAACTCCTCCCTTTGCCTTTGAGCCTTGGAACGGGGAGAAAATCGCCATCCTCTACGGAAGATACATACGACAGGGAAAGGATCTCAGAATACATCTCCTAGACCTTTCGGGGAAGATTATCGCATCTTCAACTCAGGAGAGAGGAAGGAGCGATTATCTAATATTCAACGAGAGCGAATTTATGATAATGGTTGAAGGAGAGGGTTATTTCGAAGGAATCTTGCTGGTGTCTGATTACCTCAACGAGCTGAAAAATGTTAGCTTTGAACTTAAAAAGAGGGAATTTGGCGAGGGATTAAGGACGTTCATAATAAACGCCGCCCCACTTAGAGGGCAAAAGCTAAGGTTTTCTCTCTCCTCAGATAGAGAGGTGGAGTTAAGGGCGTATTACTTCACATTGAACAATGAAAAGGAGAACTTTGATCCTTTATCCACGAACTTCAAGGGGGTCTTTAGGGAGAGAGGGAAAGCCATTGAAGGAGAACTTAGCATAAGGAGCTACGAAGACTTCATAGCCGTGGCAGTAATTGGAGAAGGAAATGTCACTCTAAACTTTGAGAAAGCAAGTAGAGGAGTCGAGGTTGGCGAATTAAAGTCAAGGGAAGTATATCTTATAATTGCGGCACTGATGCTTCTCCTTGCTGTGGTGGTATATTTAGAAAAGAAAATGGGATAGAATGGATCAGAAGATAAGCGGTGCCCTGTATTCGCCCCATACTTCCCTTAGAACGTCCGTAACTTCACCGAGGGTTGCAAGGTGTTTGTGGGCTTCGATGATGTAGGGCATTAGGTTCTCATCTTCCGTTTCCGCAGCCTTCCTTAGCTTATCCAATGCCTCTTCGACCTTCTTGTTGTCCCTTTCGCTTCTCAGCTTCTTAAGTCTCTCAATCTGCTTATCCCTGATACTTGGATCTACTTTGAGGATCTCAACCTCTATTGGCTCGTCAACGACAAATTCGTTTACACCAACGATGATGCGCTTCTTCTCTTCGATTTCCTTCTGATACTTGTAGGCTGAGTCTGCAATCTCCTTCTGGATGTATCCCCTCTCGATGGCCTTCATCATACCGCCCATGGCCTCAATCTTCTCTATGTATTTCATAGCTTCCTCTTCTATGTGGTCGGTGAGCCATTCAATGTAATAAGCACCGCCAAGCGGATCAATTGTATCCACAACACCGCTTTCATAGGCTATGATCTGCTGTGTCCTTAAGGCTATTCTAACGCTCTTTTCCGTTGGAAGAGACAAAGCCTCGTCATAACTGTTGGTGTGTAGAGATTGAGTTCCTCCAAGGACTGCTGCGAGGGCTTGAATGGCAACCCTTACTATGTTGTTCTCAGGCTGTTGAGCTGTTAGTGTTGAGCCAGCTGTTTGTGTGTGGAATCTAAGGAGCATTGACCTTGGATTTTTGGCGTTGAATTTTTCTTTCATGATCCTTGCCCATAACCTTCTCGCGGCTCTGAATTTGGCTATCTCTTCAAGGAAGTTGTTGTGTGCATTGAAGAAGAAGCTCAATCTTGGGGCGAACTTATCAACGTCCATGCCCCTTGCTATAACCGCTTTAACGTATTCAATACCATCCGCCAGTGTGAATGCTACCTCCTGAACTGCATTTGCTCCTGCTTCTCTGATGTGGTAACCGCTTATGCTTATTGAGTTCCATTTTGGAACGTTTTCAGCGCAGTACATTATGATGTCCGTTGTTAGCCTCATGCTTGGTTGGGGTGGGAAGATGTAAGTACCTCTGGCAATATATTCTTTAAGGATGTCGTTTTGAACTGTACCCCTAAGCTGTTCTTGGGGAACACCTTGCTTCTGCCCGACTAGAATGTACATTGCCAAAAGATTTGCCGCTGTGGCATTAATCGTCATTGACGTTGAAACCTTATCGAGGGGAATTCCATCGAAAAGAATCTCCATGTCCCAAAGGGAGTCTATTGCTACACCAACTTTTCCTACCTCTCCTTCGGCCATGGGATGATCGGAATCGTAGCCGAGTTGGGTTGGCAAGTCAAAGGCAACGCTCAAACCGGTCTGTCCTTGCTCGAGAAGGTATTTGTAACGCTTGTTTGATTCTTCAGCCGTTGCATAGCCAGCGTACTGTCTCATCGTCCAAAGCCTTCCCCTATACATGGTGGCGTAAACGCCCCTAGTGAATGGGTACTGACCGGGGAAGTTGAGCTTTTCCAAATAATCCCAGTTTTCAAGGTCTGCTGGTGTGTAAACTCTCTTAATTTCAAAGCCATCATCTGTCATGAATTTTTCTTTTCTTTCAGGTCTTTTTTGAATGAACGGCTTTACAGTTTTTTCTTCCCACTCCTGCTCCGCCTTCTTAATCTCCTCAATCTTCTTTTTATCGAAAGTCATTAACACCACCGTAAAGGGATATGTTTTAAGCCTATAAAAATCTTTTACATATTCAAAGGGTTTACTTTCTATTGGACATTTTATCCAGTCTTTAAAAAATCAGAAGAAAAGAAGAGTCACTCTTTCCACTTTGGATTGTCCTTGACGACTGCTTTTCCGTCCTCTTCAACCACTATCCTAGAAAATCCCTTCTCTGCAATTGTTCCATAATCATGACCTGCATCTGCTGGATATAGTGCGAGGAATATGAAGGGTTCCTCGCCGGTGTTTATGGTCCTGTGGGCCCAGTATGGGGGAACGTAAACTATTGTACCGGGCTCCATCTCAATGAACCTTGCTTCTCCCTCTGGAGTTTGAAGCAACATACCTCCCCTACCTTTAAGGGCGAAATAAACCTCAGCTCTGTCTATTTTTGAGTGATAGTGCCCTTTGGTCATGAAGAATTCATTTCCAACTTTACCGGGATACAAAACGGTGGTTGCAAAGTTTAAGTCCCCCTCTTTCTCCTCCTGTTCTATTGCATAGACCTCATAAACTACTGGGTCTTTTTCTTCCACCATTTTTTTCCATGCCTCTTCATCGATAAAGTAGCCTTTCATGTCGCTGAGTCTTCTGACACTTTTCTTTGCCTTCTCAATAATTCCGGTTTCAAAATCGAGCTTAACACCAAAGGGCTCTTTGTACTTCATTTTTTCACCCCGTTAGATGATTGGGCTTTTTGTATTTTAATCTTTCCCTTCTGTATCACCAAGAGTGAAACTAAAGGATAGACTGGAGAAGAAATGCTATCCCTATTGCAACTCCCCAGTAGCCGGGATTCCATCTTAAAACTTTATACCCATCTAGGGGAGGAATCGGAAGAAGGTTAAAGAAGGCCAACCACAGATTTATAAAGGCTGTGTAGTACAGAGAAGCCCATAGAATACCGGAGAATTTTCCTAAGATTAATAAGATTAGTGCAAAAGTTCCCACGAGTATGTTTGTCACTGGCCCAGCGAGGCTTATCTTTCCATAAATCTCTCTATCCTCCCAGCCCGCATAGAGGGAATAAACTTGAACCGCTCCAACTGCAGCAAAAATGAATCTAAGCCCAAGAAGCTTGTTTAATATTCCCAACAACAAAGCCAGCATAATTCCGGTGTCCCATCTCCTATAGATGGCATAGTACCCGTACTTTCTGGCAACGTGCCTATGGGCAATCTCATGGAACACAAATGCCGTAAATATCCCAAGGGCAACGTAGGGGATTAATCTAAGCTCAAAACGGGAAAAAACAAGGGCAAGCACGATGAAAGATATAGCTAGGTCTTCAAGTTCCTGCTTCCTGAGGCCAAGCACCATTGGTCATCTACCCCTAATCTCGATCTTCTTCCCAAGAACAAGCTCTGCTGCCTTTACAGCGCTCCCTCCACTTCCCACGGCTATTCTAACCTGATCCTTGGGAACGTAAACGATTACCTTGTCTCCTTCGTACTCGATGTCAAGAATCTCAACCTTAAGCATGCGCTTCAGTTCTTCCCTCATTTCCAACCCCATGAAAAATTGTAAGGAGGGAATATAAAGTTTAGGCTAGTCGAAATCCCATATCGTTCTTCCTTTGTAGAACATCATCACATACCCGCAGGTTTCGCATATTACGATCTTTACCTTGTGTGCCGTGAAGCCCCACTTGCTGTCCAGCTTACCTTCTTCAACCCTAAAGCTCGTTCCTCCACATAGCGGACATTTTAAGTGTTGTCTTTCCATGATACCACCAACCACCATTTGTTATTTTGCTGTTGTTGTATAAAAGTTCTTCCCTTCCTTGTAAGAATTCAGGAGTCTTTCTATACCCTTTTTGTGCCCGAGGCCTACTACTGCCACCACTTTGGGCTTCTTAATACCCCTTATCCTTAGTTCATCAACAATTGCCTTTAAATTCCTCGCCATTGTCTTGTTTCTCTCTTCCACAAGGACTTTGAAGATATAAGGATAACGGAGCCTAAATCTGTGCATCATTAGTTTGTAGCTCTCCATTATCTCCTCCGGACTTTCTGCCTCAGTTGCAATTGGAAGAAAAACAAGAGAGCTCTCGAGCAGGAGGAATATCTTCTCTCTCAACGGTGCTTTAAGAAGCTTTCCCATAATACTCTGGATGTCTTCATCAATTAGATAAAGCGGTATCCCAAGAAGAGACGCCGTCTGGATTGCTTCCATCATTTCCTCCCCCGGCTTCATCCTGAATTCTTCCCCAATCTTTTCCTCAACTTTCATGAGTATATATCCCAGAAGTGCCTTTTTCCCAAGCTTTAATGCTTCCTGGAATGTTATCCTTTTTGAAGAGTGGAGTGCATAGAATCTTTGCCTGTCGAGTTCAATGGCAACTGCATCGGGTTTCTCCTCTAATATGATTTTTCTCACATCTTTTCTGCTTTTTGGGGATACATGCATTGTGCCGATTATTTTAACGTAGCGAAGATAGCTCATACTTTTCACCGATCCTAAGCACATCAAAGTCTCTGGGGATTATAAATTTATGCCTGCAAAGTTTCTCCGCTTCTTTCTTGTATTCTTCATACGTATATCGAGGGGCTCTGTGGAAGAGAACTAGGAGTTTAACCTTTGCTTTTTCCGCAATTTTACAAGCATCTAGGATGGTTGAATGGTAGCTTTCACCTCTATCTTCCTCTTTGAGGTAAGTGGCTTCGTGAATCAGCACATCTGCCTTTTCAGAAAAAAGCTTTACCCTCTCACAGGGCTCGGTATCGCCGGTATAAACAACCTTCACTCCCCTCTTCGGCTTCCCCGTTACGTCTTCGAGGTGGATAACTTTGCCTTCGATTTCAATTTTCCCTTTAGTTTCAAGCTCCTTCATCCAGGGGCCGGGCTTTAGGTCGAGTTCTCTAATCTTATCCAGGTCAAAACTCCCTCTTTTATCCCTCTCTTTGAAAACGTAGCCTAACGCCGGAACGCCATGCTCAACTTTGAAGCTCCATATCTCGTAGTTTTTGAATCTCAACCTTGCCTCTCCGAGCTCATGAACATGTATTTCAAAGCTCGGTCTGAAAAACCCGCTTTTTAGGTAGTTTTGAATAAATTCAAAGGTGTATTTTGGCCCGTAGATGTGGAGGGGCTTTTCTCTGTTCCACAAGGTCATCGTCTGGATGAGGCTCATTAAGCCTAGATAATGGTCTCCATGAAAGTGAGTTATGAAAATCTTCTCTATCCTCATCGGGCTTATCTTGGCTATGTTAAGCTGCCTCAGAGTCCCCTCCCCAACGTCCCACAGAATTATCTCTCCTTCATATTTTAGGGCTATAGCGGGAACGTTCCTTTCTCTGTTTGGCATTATCCCCCCAGTCCCAAGGAAAATCACTTCAAGCATGGTCTAAAATCTACACGAAAACTTAAAAGGTATTTCCTCTGTGGATTATTTCTTCTTTTCGTGTACCCACAGAATAACACTGAGGATTAACGCCAAGATTGAAATGCCAACGGCAATGTCCGCTTTTTTATCGTCGGGAGGGACGATGTAATAATCTGGATTTCTATGAACGTAGGCATCAAGGCTTATTAAAGAGACTGTATTCCCAAAATACCAGAATCCAACTGGAGAGTTTACTTTTTCCTCAAATGTGCTTTTATCGTCAATCCGGACTACCAAGGTTCGCTCTCCATTGGGAATTCTTATCAAGGACAATCGCAAGTGATGAATTCTTCTTTGCGAAAATGTAAAGCATTCCTTCTTTTTACCGTAATACAGCGTATGCAGCTCAATACATATATTGTTGTCCTTTACGAATATTCTTGATGTTTTTTCATTGCCAAAATCGAAAATCAATATATCTCCTTCATCAGCCAGCTCAAACCATGCGTCGATGTGACCAGTGTCCCATAACTCCCCTCCAAACGGGAAGTCAAAGTATGTGCGGTTCTTCCGATTTATGAGAAGATCTTCATTTATCGGCTTTCTTTCATTGATATAGTAAGCTACTGCAATTGTGGAAGCGTTGGGCGGAAGATTTAGATGGAGAGCTACTTCCCCGCTGATATTTCCTCCTGGAATCCATATCCACCAATCCTTTACTGGAACTGTGAAATTTTTGCTTCCATTTTCCCATCTTAACGTGCCTGAAACTTCTTTCCCGCTATACTCATAAAGAAACGCATCGATTCCCAAGAGCTTCCCTGAATCATTGAAAACTAGCTCCAATGGAGGAGTTCTAGTTCTCCCCCATTTTTCTTGATATTCAACTACTTCTCCAGTTTTGAAGGTGAGAGATGTTAGCCTTTCTAAATCCAGTGTTGCATAAAGTCCATATCCCTGCGGGGTCACTTCGCAGGAGAAGTTTGGAAAGAGGTAAATGGGAAACTGATCATAAAGTTCCAGCGGAACTCTTACATGCAAGTTTTTTCCAAGCCATTTAATTTTTGCTGAGCCTTCTCTAACAACTTCTCTATATTGATAAACCACATAACGGGCCGATGCGTTGCAGGATCCATTTGTGGTGAAGACAAAATCAACCCACTCAGCCTCATAGCTCGGATGAATTACCACATAAA
>JAGGWM010000149.1 GCA_021157445.1 Thermococcus sp.
TCGTTTATCTCAAGAGCGTTATGAGAGAGTATCAAGAATATACCCCTCCTATCGACGATTTTTCTTAACTCCAGCATGCCCTTTTTGTCTATCTCCTCAAGGATTCCAAAGTTTGAAACAAAAACAAATGAGTCATCAAGAACCATCTCAAGTGCATCGAGAAGGTCTCCCAGAGTATAGACCTTACCCATTAAGACATTCTCGCTTTTCTCTGAAAACTTGTTGAGCATCTTAAGGGAAAATCCATTGGTGGGTTCGAGGTAGTAAGTTGGGATTTCTAAATTCAGAGCGTTTGCAATGGCGGAATACTGGATTAGGGTTTGAGCAAGAGCGTCCGTCGTTATAACCCCGGCTATGCTGCTGTTCTCTAATCCACCAACTAGTGGAGTGAGCTCTTCCAGTATCTCAATAACCTTTTTTTGAGTGTCACTTGGCCTGAAAAACATCGACATCAATAAAACTTTGATGTCTTAGTATTTATATTTTTTGAGCAGAAATTTGGCATTGGATATTTTCTAACTTTCTACTTAATAAGTCTTAGAGTAAGTTGACTGGAAGTGCTGCAATGAACACAGTAGGGCATTTTGAGAGGGTCGGATTTGGAATATATGTAAGTTTTAGTAGTTTTGATAAAGTATTGTGCAATGACCAAAAAGGACTTAAATGACTTTAACGGAGATTACGCCTTTTCTGAGACTGTTAACATAACAGCAAACTTCTTTGCTCTATTTGGGGTACAAAATGCCAAAATACTTGAAAATCGAACTTTTCCGAAACGTTTATATACCACCAGCACCTACAAGTTCCAAGTGGCTGTTGTAATTTGACCTATTTTTAAATCAGTTTGTTTAACTTAACATTCGTCAGGAGATGATATTTCATGGAAAAAATACACGTTGGCATTGAAGAAGAGATTCTTCAGCTTCTTAAGGAAAAAGGAGAGCTCACGGTTTCATTCCTAACCCGCTTTCTCAATGAGAGAGGTGTTGAATGTACAAGACAGAAGGTTGAAAGGACCCTAAGAAGGCTTTCACAGGCTGGAAAAGTTGAGTTTTTCTATAGAAACGGAAACCATAGAAGACACTACCGGCTGGTGGGGTAATGAACACCATTCCAGGAGGGATCAGAGTGAAGGGAGAGAATAATACAATGAGCCCCTCCTCAATGATCTTGGGGAACGATAGAAGAATGCTTCTTCTGGAGTTTCTCCAAAATAACAACGGTAAGGCCGAGTTAAGAGAGATTGTGGACTTTATAGCTGAAAACGAGGGACAAAACAATAGAAAGCACAGAAAGAGCGTTTATGTAAGTCTGCTCCAAACTCACCTTCCAAAAATGGAGAGAGCAGGGATAATAAAATTTGATCACAACTGGGTAACTTTGCTTAGGGTTCCGGAGGATGTAGATGTTTACATGGAAGTAGTTTCAAAGCATGACATAAGCTGGAGTACCTTTTATTCAGGAATTTCGGTTCTCTTTGCCCTTCTGGGCCTCTGGCTCAACAACGTGCCCCTCGTGATAATTTCAGGAATATATTTCACTTTGTCAATTATTCAGCATTTCAAGACTTACAAAGTTATCAAGAGATCTGGCGACTAATAAAATGTGGGAGTTTATAAAGTAATGACAGACTACCCGAAGGTAAGCTGGAATTAACTATATACTCAAAGGGAGTAAGAGAGTAATGAGTGCCTCATGTCAATGGGGCACCCTTCGAAAAAATTGGAGGCGAAAGATTTGAAAAAAGTTTTAGCACTTGGAATGTTAGGCCTGTTAGTGGCCTTTGCTGCTGCCTTAGCCACCAGCGCAACGTTCAGCGATTACAATGCAAGCAGAAGCGTTCACTGGACGATTGTAACAGACGATACGGAACTTATTGACCTAAACCCACTTCAGCCATATGCATATATAAACAATGGCGGAGTTTTGGTGATTGACTTCTCAGCAAACAATCCAAAATATCCCGGATACGGAGACGGAATCAGCCCATCAAGCGAGTACAACTTCGATGAAGTCTTTGAAGTGAGCAATGATCTGTGGGAAGACACCACCATAGTAGTAAGGATAACGTCAAACCTCTCGAACATAGAGTTCTACGGGCATGAAGGAGGAGTATACGCAGTTGATGGCGGAGCTGAAGCGACAGCCTCAGACAGCGCAAGAACTGATGTATGTTTCATTTTAAATAGAGGAGAGGCTAAGAAGATAGGCATAGACCTTAGCGCAAACGGTGACAGCCCAGATGACATTTGGAACGCAAAGATGACGATTAAGGCATACAGGCTGGGTACCGAACCCCCAGAATTACCAGCAGGATGCCATGGGGGTGGATCATGATGAATAAACTAATAGGATTGGCAATACTATTAATCGGCATGATGCTGGCAGTGGGAGCAGGTGCTACCTTCAGGTACTATGAGGCAGATAGAAGTATAACCGTGGCGATAGTTGCAGATGACAACGAGTTCATAGATTTAACCCCAGCACAGCCGTATGCATATCTCAACAACGGTAAACTCACAATTGAGATCAGCACAAAGAATCAGAAATACAATGAAACTTTGGGATTTGGTAGAGGTCTGAGCCCAAACACCACCTACGTGTTTGAGCACATGTTCAATGTAAGCAACGAGCTTTGGGAGAACAATGAGACCGACTTCCCAATCTGTGTTAGTATTTCAGTGCCACAAAACAAGGGTATTGAGATATTCGAGGGAGATTGGGCTGGAACTTCAAGTACTCAGCTTCAGTTCACAGTATACCACGACACCCCAGTTAGCGTGGGTATGGTATTTGATACATCAAACATGGGGCTTGGTGACCAACAAGTTAATATGGACATTCAAGCAGAGGCGGGTGCATGCGGCTCGTGAAGAAGATTGATCTAATTTAACCTTTCCATCTTGGAGCCTTTGCTCCTTATTATCTAAATTTTAGGGGGAGAAAAAAGTGAGAAAAGTTATTAAATTTGCTGTTCTGCCGATCATATTAGTCATGATATTTTTTGTGTGGGGAGTTTTTGTTGTGAAGCCGATTCCTGTTGTTCTTGCTGTTGATGATAACACCTCAGTTTCTATTGAAAACCCTCTTCCACCTTATGCTTTTCTAAGCAACGGTTATCTAAAGATCGATATCAGTAATCAGAGCCCTTTTTATCCGGGTTTTGGAGAGGGTCTTTCGCCCGATACTGTCTATGTTTTTAATGATGTTTTTGAGATATACAACAACGAAACTGAAACGGGGGAAAGTGTGATATGCGTGAGTGTAACTTCTCCAACTCCAGCTATTGGACTTTTTGTGAGTCCCTATACCGGCACCTGGAGCCAGAGCATAGAGTTTGAAGTCCCAGCAAACCAAAGTGTAAAGGTGGGAATGCGGTTCGACACTGCAGGATTGCCCTTGGGAGATTATAATCAACACATCACGATACAAGCCTTTGGAGGTTCATGTGAATGAAGAAGCTCATTGAATATTTCCTAATTCTGGCGGTTACCGCTTTTGTTGTGGGCTCTATCGTCGGGGCTCTTCTTGATAGACCCGTCTTCATGTCTTATGTTTCTTCAGAGAGTATGACCCCTGCGTTGAATAAGGGAGATTTGTTCTTTATAAATCCTTTCTCAAGGAGTGCGGACGTTGGGGATATAATAGTTTTTAACTTAAGAGGCAGCTGGACTGTTCATAGAGTTGTGGCGATTGTTGAGGATGGATACATCACCAAAGGCGATAACAACGTTGCAACCGATCAGCAAGAAGGTAGGGCAAGTCCAGTTTCAAAAGATAAAATAGCGGGAAAGCTTATTACTATTGGCAATTCCCCCCTTAAAGTCCCACAATTGGGCACTTACATCCAGAGGGGGATCTCAGGGAGAAATAAAATGCTCCTCGCGGCTGCCATGATAATTATTGGTGCCCTCGCGTTTACTGGAGAGCCGAAGCACAAAAGAAAAAGGCCAAAGTTCATCAAGATCAAGTTCAAAACGCTTTACATCTTGACATCAGCCTTCCTCTTAATAATGCTCTCGGTTTCGATATTCGCTTCGTGGCAGATGTTTCCAATAGAATATGCAGTAACTTCAGCCGGAGGGCAGAGAGAAGGATGGGTTTTGCCGGGTTCTACGTTTGAAAGAGAGATAACAATAAAAAACGGGAACTTCTATCCTATGATTTACTACCTTGAGCCCCAAACCGGGGGGATTTCAAGCATATCAAAGACCAAGCTCGAGTTGGGGCCTCAAGAGGAAGAGACGGCTAAAGTTACAATAAGCGCTCCCGAGGAAACTTCCCTGTTCACAGATAAAGTTAGGGTAAACGCCTACATTCCACTTCTTCCTGAATCGATTATAGGTTCCTTATACAGAGTAAATCCTGTGTTGCCTGTTTTTGCAATCCTTTTTGAGACTTCGGCATTTCTTGGAGTTCTATACTTCATCTCGGGCATTGGGAATGAGGACGTATTGAAAATCAGAAATAAAAGATCCAGCTTATTGAGGCAAATCAAAATGGAGGTGTTTGGAAGATGAGAAAACTTATTCCAGTTATACTTTTGATGCTTCTCTCATCACTGATAGTCATCGGTTCAAGCGGGACTTTCATCTACTTTAATGCGGAAAGAGA
>JAGGWM010000008.1 GCA_021157445.1 Thermococcus sp.
CCTCTGTAGAACCTTTTTCGATAATCTCGAACTCCACATCATCCACATCCCCAAGTCTTTTATGGTATATTCTCGTTGAAACAATAAATAAGTTTTACTGCAACTGATTTATAAACTACTGAAACTAATTTATAAATGAAGTGAAACTATCTACGAGAAAAAAAAAAGCAATGTTTATAAGTAATCTCACTGATTTTTAATAGTGAGTGATGAGCAGTGGTGGGCATTAGTGCAATAATCAGGAATGTTAAAGTACTCAAAGCTTTCATTTTCATCCAGAAGGAAGTCTTCTTTTCAAGGCGCTTTGACTTGCTCCTTCAATTCATAAGTTTAGGCTTAAACATCCTCTTTATCGGGATTTTTGCAAAGCTTATCACAATTAACGCCAACATCTCCCAATATGGCACTTCAAATTACCTTGACTATCTTTTAATTGGCTCAATAATCCACAACCTCGTCTTCCTGCCAAGGGGCAGCATTTCTTCATTTGTTTTGGGAAGGGTATTTCCAGTGTTATACAATTCACCCGCATCATTAACAGCAATCTTCATCGGGATTAACGCTTGGCGAATTCTGTGGAATTTGGGATTAACCTTAGCAATAACAGTTATCTACATCCTCTTTTTCGGATTGACCATTCACCTTAACCTCGGCGTTGCAATCGTTATCTTAAGCGGCGTCCTGCTAATCTTTGCCCTTGACATGTTTTCAGCAGGCTTTAGAATTGCTACTAAAGCAACGCAAGACCCATTAAATTGGTTCTTCAACATTACAGCCCAGCTTGTAAGCGGTTTATACTTTCCCCCAGAAGCACTACCAAAATGGCTTCAACCATTATCAAAAATCCATCCGGAAACATATATTCTCCAAATGGGCAGATTAACAATGGGTGGTGGATATTCGTTAGGACAAATCCTGCCCAGCTTGGTTAACATGCTGGTCATCACAGGGGTGATGTTACTCTTAGGGTACCTTACTTTTAGGTGGGGCTTTAACAAGGCGAGACAGTTGGGAACTTTGGGCCATATGTGAGGTGTCATAAGATGAGGGCCCACCTCTTAAAAGCAAACTGTGAGAACGGAAAACTGATACTGTTCCTGAGAGTAGAAGTTGATCTTGAGTATGCGTACAAGATGAAATTAAGCGGATTAGAAAAGGATGTCTTGGAGTTTATACTCCAGAATGGGAGTGTTACTCAAAAGGAGCTCAGCAAGAGGTTTGGAAAAGTCAAAGCCTGCAGGATTATTCAAGGGCTGGAAAAGAAAGGTTTGATAGAACGAAGGAAGAAAGGAAGAACTTATGTCATCCGGGTGATTTAAATGATCGAGTCTGTTAGCTTGACCAAGTTTTATCCGCCTCCGATAAAATCACTGCTCGATTTGAAAAGCCTCAAGGACTTTATCAAGACTCCTCGTGAAGAAATCCCTGCCCTAATTGACTTAAATTTCAAAGTTAAGGAGGGCGAGGTTTTTGGTCTTTTAGGTCCCAATGGTGCTGGAAAGACAACCTTTTGTAAGATTGCCAACGCCTTGGTAATCCCGACTCGGGGTAATCTTTACATTAATGGTTACGATTCGATAAAAGAGCATAATAAAATCAAGGGGAGAATATTCACGATTTTTGGTGGGGAGAGGGATTTGTTTGGCTTATTTCAATGGCGTGTAAGTGTGGAAAAGAACTTAAAGTTTATTGCAGAACTCTGGGGGATTCCTAAAGCTGAAGCTGAAAAGAGAATCAACTACGCTCTGGAGCTTTTGAATCTCAAGGATAAGAAAAACGAGTGGTATCAAAAACTTTCTGCAGGCATGAGGCAGAAAGTGTACTTAGCTTTGCCGTTAATACTCCAGCCTGAAGTTTTAATTCTTGATGAGCCAACAGTTTATCTCGACGTTTTTACAAGAAGGGAAGTGTGGAATACCATTTTAGACCTCTCCAAAGAGTTCGGGACAACGATAATACTCACTACTCACAATTTAAATGAGGCGGAAGCGTTGTGCGATAGAGTTCTAATTTTCAACAAGAAGAAAATTGCCGAGGGCAAGCCGAAAGAATTAATCGAAAAGTTCCAGGCCTTAAAAATGGAGAGGAAGCTGTTGGTCAAACTCAGGGGTAAAGTTGAAACTAGTGACTTTAACGGAATAGCAGAGAAGATTAAAGTTTATTCTCAAAACGGTTTCACTTATTTGGAAATTTACACTAAACAAGATCGCCTAAAAGATATCCTTGCAATCCTGACAAATTATGAAGTAGTTGACCTTCAAAACGAAACAATAACCCTCGAAGACGTATTCGCTCATATGTGCTCATTAGACATCTATGTTAACTCAAAAGTTGGGGAGAAAGTTAAGAAGGGAGTAGCAAATATTTGAGATTAACTTACCTTTACCTATCTTCCACCCTTAACTCAGGAGCTTCATATCACTGTTTATAGAACCCTAATTCTATGTAGTTGTTTCCAAAGATTTTGTAACTAGCCGTAAAGTCCTGGTTCTTGGAAATACTCCTTGTTCCGTATCTTGTTAATCCTGCAAGCACTATAATAAAGTTCTTTTCATTCCAGGGGTTCCTGATAGCCTGCAGTACCCCTATGGATCCATCATAGGGAATCGTGCTGTCCAAAGAAAGCTCTATGATGTTTTCATTCGTGATTAAGAAAGCGTGAAAGTCTTTAACAGCCCCTGGATTCCGTTTTAGACTCCAGCCCTTTTCATCCCGAACGAAAGTTATTGGGAGCTTATCATTAAGTTCCCCGGTGATTTTATTGGCCACGGGGCCTCCAATGAGAATTAAGTTTTCCTTCAAATCATCGTCTGTCAAATCTACATCCGCTTTAACTATTATTTCCGGACTGCTCCCATAGAACCAAATAAAAGATCTTTCAAGGCCTCTCTTGTAATCCTCTGCAGTCTCCCTATCGTATTCTGTTCCGCTCTTATCTGGGTTTTGAGTGCCGTAGACAATGATGACCTTTCCCATGTATTTTATCCTGTCCACTGCCCAAAGTTCTGTGATTGGAGTTCTCATTTTGAAGTATTCGCTGATGTTCTCCGGAGTTGCCCATTTTTCCATGTGTTCGGCCATGATTGGGGCGTAGTCCAACAGAGTTTCATTCTCCTTCCTTGTTTTCTCGAAGTGTTCATACTCCCTGAGAAAATCTTGGATGAGATACAAATCTGTAGACAGTTGAAGGCTTCTGAATTTAACAAAATCCTCTGGAACACCGCTTTTTAGAGCAAAGTACTCTGCGAGACTTTCTGTTAAGATTTCATTAAGATACTTGCTGAATGATCCAAAATGCAGATAATCACGTGAAGTAGTTATTGGCATCTGGCTTCTGACCTCGTCCAGGTAATAGCTTTTGTTTTTGAAAAACTCATAATTTTCTCCAAGAAAGTCAATAATGAGTGGATGTGTAAGCTCGTGGAATATTGTGACAACCTGCTGGAACATTTGTGCCTTATATTTACTCGGAGGAGCATATCCAATACAGTAGGCTTTCTCTCCTCGGAATATTGCATGTGGGTGGATTCTAATTGAATAAGACAACTCAACGCGGTACTCCTGATAAGTAAACCCAAAAAACTTCTTGTGTATTTCTGGAACATTTTTCAAGTATGACGCTATGCTTGAAGTGTATTTGACGTACTCCTCTTCGTGAGCCTTATAGAATTTCATAAAATCACTCTCTTCGGCGAATTCCGCTAAGGGCTTTAAATCTCCAAGGTTTGTTTCGTTGGGGAGGTAATCAAGCAGTGCCAATCTGCTACCTAAATTTATTATCGCACCGTCTCGGGAATAATATGGAAGAGACTTATCCAGAATTTTTCTAATGTACTTAACTGCCTCGTGCTCTTTGTATGGAGCGAAGTACGTTAGAACGTCCTGAACGTAATCCTGAGGAGCAATTATGAACGGGTCGCTCCCGTTAAATGCCAAAATGTAAACCACGGCAAACAATTCAAGGTTGGGGTTAACCTCTACACTTACTTTCGAGAAGTTTTGAGTGCTCTTAAGTGATTCCACTGGAGAAGCTGAAAAAAGTAC
>JAGGWM010000004.1 GCA_021157445.1 Thermococcus sp.
CTCATCGAACCAGACTCCATGTCTCCATCAGATACTCCAAGATAGCGCACTAGTTTCCTTAAAGCTAAAACGTATTCTTTTGCCTCTTCAGGGGTGGAAATTTGAGGCTCAGAGACGATCTCTATTAACGGCACACCAGCTCTATTATAATCAACGTAGGAGGAGCTAAAACCATGAAGCCTACCGTCTGATGTAGCATGTACTAACTTACCAGCATCTTCTTCCAAATGTAATCGAGTGATACCGATAAACTTCTCCCCATCAGCTGTTCTTATAGGTATCTTACCTCCCAAAGAAATAGGACGGTCATATTGGCTTATCTGATATGCTTTAGGTAAATCGGGATAAAAATAATTTTTCCTGTGGAACCTACTTTCCTTTTGAATATTTCCTCCAATTGCACATGACATTTTTAACGCCAACTCTACCGCTTTCTTATTAAGAACAGGCAACGTTCCAGGAAGACCCAGGCACACGGGACAAACATTACTATTTGGTTTTGCTCCTATATAGTCCGTGGAACAAGAGCAAAAAAGTTTGCTGTTGGTTTTAAGCTGCACATGTACTTCTAATCCTATAACGGTTACATATTTTCTAGACACCATTATTCACCTCCTGGAGCAAGAGGACAGGCCCCTATCGTTTCTTCTATCTTTGCAGCTGCCTTTAAAATTCTCACCTCATGCCACTTCGGAGCTATAATTTGCATGGCCATCGGCAAACCTGTACTATTGAGTCCCATCCAGACAGATATACCAGGTAGACCCGCCAGATTAACGGGGAGGGTAAAGATATCGCCCAAATACATCTGTATAGGATCTCCAATCAGTTCCCCTTTTTTAAAAGGTAGCGTAGGTGTGGATGGCATTACGATAATATCCACATTCGAGAAAGCTTCCTTAAATTTCTCGCAAACATATTTTCTGGCTTTCAACCCTCGTAAATAATAAGCATCATAATAGCCAGAACTAAGAACAAAAGTCCCTATCATTATTCGCCTCTTCACTTCATCCCCGAAGCTTTTGCCCCTGGTCTTAATATATTGGTCTAATAGGTTGTCCGCATCCTCACATAGACCGTAACGTACTCCATCGTATCGAGCCAGGTTGGAGCTGGCTTCTGCAGGAGCGATTATATAGTAGCAAGGCAAAGCACATTCCTTGATATCACCAAGGTTCAAGTCAACGGGTATAGCTCCATTTTCAACCAATATGCCTAAGCCTTTTTCCACAGCCTGGGCTAATTCATCATCTAGACCTTCTTCCATAAAATCCCTAACAACACCAACGCGCATACCTTTAATATTGGCGTTTAAGATAGCTTCTGAATAAGAAGGCCTATCTCCTGCCCAACACGTAGAATCTCTATGATCATGTTTAGCAATAACATCTAGTGCAATAGCCATATCCTCAACAGTCCTAGTGAAAGGCCCTATTTGGTCGAGAGATGACGAAAAAGCTACCAACCCGTACCTGCTAACAAGGCCATATGTTGGTTTCATTCCATGAACACCACAAAACGCTGCAGGCTGCCTTATGGAGCCTCCTGTATCGCTACCAAAGGCTAAAGGCACATAACCTGCAGCGACAGAAGCTGCACTCCCACCTGAACTACCTCCAGGCACCCTCTCTAAATCCCACGGGTTCGAAGTAGGGCCAAAAGCTGAATGTTCAGTGGAACTTCCCATTGCAAATTCGTCCATATTACTTTTCCCTATCAGGATAACCCCAGCTTCCTCCAAATAATCCACGATCCCCGCGTTATAGGGAGATATCCACTTCTCAAGCATCTTGCTCCCACAAGTAGTAGGATACCCTTCTACACAAATATTGTCCTTTAAAACAACGGGGACTCCCAAAAGCGCTTTTTTCTTCCACTGCCCTTTGGCAACTTTCTCATCTATGAGTTCTGCTCTTTTTAGCGCTTTTTCCTCCATAATGGTTATAAGAGCATTCAACTTCTTTTCATTATTCTTTATCTCATCAAAAACTGCCTTTACAACCTCTGTTGCTTTCAATTCCCCTCTTTTCACCAGATCCGCTATTTCTCTTGCTGATAGCTCGCGAACACTCATATTAATTATCCTCCCCTAGAATGCTAGGCACCTCGAAATATCCTTCCTCATTAAAGTTTGCCAATTCTTTAAGGGCCATCACGTTGTCCCACCTAGAGACATTATCTTCTCTCATCGGACAGATCGCATCTTCATCTCCCACAAAAGGATCTACGCTCTCCAAAGGAAGATCCCCTAAAAGTTCAAAATAGCCGAGAATTTTATTAAAGTGCTCCTGTAACGAATCCACTTCATCGGGCGTAATTTCCAACTTGATTAAACCAGCAATTCTCTCTACTTCCTCTTTATTTATCATAACCTCAAACCCCCTTCCGGAGCGTGTTTATCAATCATGCTCCAAAATTCTTCTTCAGTCAAAAGCTTAACTCCAAGGTTCTGAGCTTTTTGAAGTTTGCTGCCTGGATTTTCCCCGACGACGACGAAAGTGGTTCTCGAGCTCACGCTGGAAGTCGCCTTACCTCCTAAAGATTTAACCATCTCCTCCGCCTCATGTCTCTTTGCCCTCTTGAGTTCCCCTGTGAAGACAAAGGTTATGCCCTCCAGTGCTCCGCTCGTCTTTTTCTCCTTTTCCGCCACTTCCAATTTGAGTCCGGCACTTTTCAATTTTTCCACCAACCGCAAATTGTTTTCGTCCCGGAAAAAAGCATATATTGATGATGCTATCCTGTCCCCCACTCCTGGTACCAGTAACAGGACCTCTTCTTGGGCACTCATAATGGCATCTAAACTACCAAAATGAGCTGCTAATTCTTCCGCCACTTTCTCGCCAACATACCTAATCCCCAATGCAGAAATCAAATTTTTCAAAGGCCTATTTTTAGAATTTTCTATAGCTCTCAATATAGTTGCTGCCGCTTTGCGCCCTACTTTTCTCTCATTTCGCTCTCCCACTAAAGTTAAATTAGACAAAATGTCTAAATCCAAATTGTACAAATCGGCAAAATCAGAAACCACCTTTTTCTCAACAAGTTGCTTTATTATCTTATCTCCTAATCCTTTGATATCCATGCCAGCTCTGGAAACAAAATGCTTTAGTCCTTCCAATATTTGAGCGGGACAAGATTTATTAGGGCATCTTATAACTACTTCCCCAGGTAGTTTCACAGTGGGAGATTTACATACAGGACAAACCTTGGGCATGTTAAAGGATAAAGTTCTTTCTGGCCTTTTAGATTTCTCCACCCTTACCACTTCAGGAATAACTTCCCCCGCTTTCCGAACCCACACAAAGTCTCCAACCCTAACATCTTTTCTTTTAACTTCATCAGCATTGTGAAGGCTGGCCCGCTGAACAACTGTGCCGCCTATAATAACTGGTTCAAGAATAGCAACAGGCGTAAGAGCACCTGTTCTGCCTACAGAAACTATTATATCCTTTACCTTAGTTAACTTCTCCTCTGCCGGGAACTTATAGGCTACTGCCCATTTGGGAGCCTTTGCGGTTTTGCCTACTCTTTCCCATAAAGAAAAATCATCTATTTTTACAACCGCTCCATCTATAACATACGGTAAATCATGTCTTCGTTCT
Organism: Thermococcus sp.; assembly: GCA_021157445.1. Taxonomy (GTDB): domain Archaea; phylum Methanobacteriota_B; class Thermococci; order Thermococcales; family Thermococcaceae; genus Thermococcus_A. Next base: position 3,603 of record JAGGWM010000004.1, read on the forward strand.
TGTAAGTTCTCAATGTAGCCCAAAACATCCTCAAACGATTGAGCTCTGCGTTCTTCGCCCTGAATCAAGAAACCTGCCTCTTTAAGCCATTGAAGAGCTTCCCACTGATTCTTTAGCCTTAACTTTATAGGGTTAACTACTTGATAGGCAAAAAATCCCAATTTTCTTTTGGAAGTAACACGCGGATCCAATTGCCTTAAGCTTCCAGCAGCAGCATTTCTTGGGTTTGCAAACAGAGGTAGGCCCTCCTCTTCTCTGTTCTCGTTGAGCTCCTCAAAGCTCTTCTTGCTCATAAAAACCTCCCCTCTTACCTCAAGAGTTCCATCAACGTTAATCCTAAGCCTTAAGGGGACAGATCTTATAGTCTTCAGGTTATCACTTACATCCTCCCCTATTATCCCATCCCCTCTGGTCGAACCACCGACAAAAACTCCATTCTCATACACCAAAGAAACGGCTAAACCATCTATTTTAGGCTCACAACAATATGAAGGAATCTCCATACCCAAAAGGTTTTCAGCTCGCATGAAAAATTGCCGCAACTCATCCTTGGAAAAGGCATTTTCAAGGCTGAGCATAGGCACCTCATGGACCACTTTGGAAAATTCCTCACGTGGTCTTCCTCCAACCCTTTGAGTAGGAGAATCCGGTGAAGCAAACTCGGGAAACGATTCCTCCAGCTTTTTAAGTTCCTTCAAAAGACGGTCGTATTCCTCATCTGTTATTTCCGGTTGATCCAAAACATAATATAGATAATTGTGCCGTTCTATTTCTTTTTTAAGTTCTTCTATTCTTTTCTGGGCTAGTTTTCTATCCATGGAATCTTCCTTTATCACGTTCCTCCTTTTACTGCTTTGGGCGCATGGTGGGGAAAAGTATCACGTCCCTTATTGACCGAGAATTGGTCAAAAACATGGCTAACCTGTCAATTCCCACGCCAAGACCCCCCGTAGGAGGAAGTCCATACTCAAGCGCTGTAATGAAATCTTCATCGAAGGCATGGGCTTCTTCATCACCTTCTTCTTTCTTCCTAGCCTGGTCCATAAAGCGTTCCCTTTGATCTAATGGATCATTGAGCTCGCTGAAGGCATTAGCAACTTCGTTACCATAAATATAAAGCTCGAACCTGTTAGTGAAATCTGGGTTCTCAGGATTACGCTTGGCCAAAGGTGAAATTTCAGTAGGATGCCCTATAACGAACGTTGGCTGAATTAGTTTATCCTCAACGAACGTCTCAAAAAGCTCCGCTAATATAACAAAACGGCTTTCATTACCCTTTATCTCAAGTCCTTTTTTCTTCGCAAAAGCCCGGGCTTCTTCGTCAGACTCAATACTGCTAAGTTCATATCCACAATACTCCTTCACTAAGTCCTTCATTGAAGCCCTCCTAAACGGCGGCTCCAAAATCAACTCAGTTCCCTGGTAGTTTATCCTCCTCTGCCCCACAGCATCTGCCGCGGCAACAACTAGCTCCTCGGTCAAATTCATTATATCTTCATAGTCCGCATAAGCCCAATAGACCTCCAGGGCAGTGAATTCAGGATTGTGCATTATGTCGATACCCTCATTCCTGAAATTTTTACCAATCTCATATACTCTTCCTAACATACCAACTATTAATCTTTTCAGATAAAGCTCCGTCGCTATACGAAGATAAAGATTAATACCCAAGGCATTGTGATAAGTTATAAACGGTCTTGCGTTAGCCCCTCCAGCTATAGGCGATAAAATAGGAGTTTCCACCTCTATAGTCCCGTGCTTTTCCAATACATCCCTTATAGCTCTTATTATCTTAGCTCTTTTTCGGAAAGTATCTCTTATGTCTGGGTTAGCTATTAAATCCACATACCTTTGCCTGTAACGTATTTCCGTATCTTTCAAGCCATGCCACTTCTCCGGAAGAGGCCTTAAAGCTTTGGACAAAAGCTTAAACTCTTTAACCAGAATAGAAAGCTCTCCACGCCTCGTTCTAATGGGTTTACCCACTATTCCTATAAAATCCCCTGTATCTACCCATTTTTTGAAGAAGGAATATTGATCCTCCCCCATAGCATTTACCTGAAAACATAGCTGTATGGTGTCATATTCATCAGCCAAATCAAGAAAGGATGCTTTCCCGTGCTTTCTTATAGTCATTATGCGTCCTGCAGTTTCTATATCTTCTTCTCCCATTTCATCGGGCTTCAAATACTCATATTTTTCCTTAACATAGCCTAAAGTGTGCTTACGATCCCATTTTTCTACCTTAAACGGATCGTATCCCTCTTCTTCTCTCAATCTTTTCAGTTTATCAGTTCTTTGTTTTAAAATTTCATCTTCGGGTATTAACATGTCGCCCCTCTTTTCTACCATAGCTCCTGGCCCCTTTCAAAATGATCTGAATAATCTATTATTGCTGCTTCAAAATCGTCCCACTTTTTGGCACGACCAACATTTCTACGAAAAGTAGATACGCCATTAAACCCTCTAAAAATACCTGACACAAGCCTCTTTATCAAGATAAGTGCTAAATTTTCTCCCGCTTCTTCCCTAAGGTTATATGCAAAAGTTCTAAAAAGCGCAATGCGCTCTTTGACACTGGGGTCACACAAAGTTCTATTAGCTATTTCATAGTCTAACCTTTGCAGGATGGAAGGGACAATAAAAGGATCTTTTATAGCTCCTCTTGCCAACAATACAGCAACACATCCGTTTTCGAGATAATCCAAAGCATCATTTACAGTGAAAACGTCCCCCGAACCGCTTATATATCCTGGAAATCTTTTTGCCGCTTCAAACACGACATTTTTGTCTGCATACCCCTCGTACTTTTGTTTGGGAGTTCTCCCATGCAGTGAGACATGAACTGCCCCTGCCGATATCATCCTATCTATAAAAGCCAAGGTATCTTAATAATTATCTGAAATTTTGCGGATTTTTATCCATACTGGCTTTTGAAAAACCATTAAGCCCTTTATCATCCTCTCGGCTCCCTCTATGTTCTTCAAAAGACTGGCCCCGGCCCCCTTTTTCAGTACTTTTGGCATAGGACACGCCATATTTATGCTTATAGCAGCCCACTTATCCTGCTTTAAGGCAAGTTCCACACCTTTCAGAAGAGTATCAGTATCTCCAGCAAAAAGCTGGATTACCACAGGAGGAGCTTCCCCAAAGGTTTCCATCATCCTGAAAGTTTTCTTGCTGCCGTGCACCAACCCTGCACAGCTTATCATTTCTGTATGCGTTAATCCTGCTCCAAGAGCCTTATAAAACTTTCTAACCGCAGGTATGGTTATTCCGGCAAGGGGGGCCAACCATACAGGGTTTAGATCTTTTCCAGCAAACCTAGTGTCCAGCACTAGCTACACCTCTTCGAGCCTATTAGCGTTTTGTTCATAGATAAAACGAAGGCCTTCCAAAGTTAACCACGGGTCTACATATTGAATTTTCCCTGAGAGAGAAGCTATTTTCTGTGCGTCCCCTCCAGTTGCTATGACTGTAAGTTCTCCTCCTAGTTCACCCTCTATTTTCTCTACAAGATGATCTACTAGCCCCGCAAAGCCGTATAAAATTCCAGACTGAATAGACTCCATAGTGTTTTTACCTATTACAGTTTCAGGAACATCAAAGGATACTTTAGGCAGCTTTGCTGTCTTTCCAAAAAGAGCCTCTACACTAGTAGCAAGCCCCGGTGCGATAATTCCTCCTAAATACTCCCTATCCTTTGAGACTACATCCAACGTTATGGCCGTTCCAAAGTCTACTATAATCATAGGTGCATGATATTTTTTTATACCTGCCACGGCGTTAACAAGTCTATCCGCACCAACTTCCGTTGGGTTTTCATAAGCAATTCTTATACCTAAATTCAGATTACTACTTACCTTAAGACAGTCCACGTTCAAATATTGCTTTATCCCACAAGCCCACGGATAATCTAACGGAGGCACAACGCTGCTCATTACGGCTCCCTTTATTTGACTTGTAGAAATCCTTCCAACCTTAAGAAGGTTCAAAAGGTACACCCCTATCTCGTCTGCTGTCCTATTGTGGGATCTCAACCTCCAATGACATATAAGCTCCTCTTCCTTAAACACTCCGACCACTGTATGAGTGTTGCCTATATCCACCACCAACAGCATAAAAATCATTCCTTCCATAAGCTATGGTAAAACAACACCAAGAAAGACTACAAAAATAGCAGCACATGCAGCAAGTAAAACCGATAATAACCAATTTCCCCATACATTTTTATATACAGAATACATTATCATCAACACTACGATCGGAAAAGGGAAAAAGCTTACCCCTATTTTAATAGGCAATAGAGAAACCATCGTATCTGCTAAATTATGCCAAAGCGCCAAGACAAACTCCACTGGCAATACAACAATGTAGCTCCAGTTCACTGTTCCACTAAAGACGGTAGGCAAAATAGCCAAAAAAGACCCTACAGGTAAAAGAACGCTAAAAAATGGAATAGCGAACATGTTTATTATAATACCCACCAAAGGGAC
>JAGGWM010000160.1 GCA_021157445.1 Thermococcus sp.
CAAATATCCATAGATGTGCAAAACTAAGTAAAAAACCGCCCAGAACCAGAGAAAGATCGGAAAGAGAAGGGCATTCAAAAGAGACCCTCCCTCCACGACGGTAGGGATGAGGAATGTCAGCACTTCATAACTCACGAACAGCAAAAGTAAATCAAAGTTTCCACTTAAGAGCAATGCTACTGGAACCACTATATCAAGGAGAGCAATAAAATCACCCAAGAGAAGAAAGAATAGCTCCTTCTCCAATCCGCCACCGAGATGCTTTAAATCACCCAAAAACCACCTCTTCCTCTGCATCCAGAGCTCTCTAAGTGTTTTCGGCATTCTTGTGTAGACCTTCGCCCTCGGAGCGTAAACGACTTTTCCAAGTTTCTTAAGCTCTTTTGTTGTAGCGTAGTCCTCAACCTCACTCTCGACAAATCCGCCAATTTGCTCTAGGGCTTCCCTCCTAAACGCCGACAGGGGACCGGGGGCAACACTTAAATCCTCAAGCTCCCTAGCACGCCTAAACATAGCAATCCTAAGATGCTCAACGTCTTGAGCCCTCTCCAAAAAAGAGCCCCCCAAGACCCTAACTTGACCCCCTACCCCCACAACCTCTGGGGAATAGAACCTCCCCACTAAAGATTTCAAGGCATCCGAGAGAAGCATGGAGTCCGCATCGGTGGTAACTATCACTTCACCCCTTGCCTTTGAGAGTCCGAAGTTAAGGGCTTTTGCCTTTCCCTCATGGGTCTTCCTAAAAACCCTCAACCTTGAATCTTCTAGAGAAATGGCCTTTTCAAACGTGTCATCTTCACTGCCATCGTCAATCACAATAACCTCAAAGGCCGGATAATCCTGAGAAAGAGCCGATTTTATAGACTTCGCTATGTTTTCCCCCTCATTGTAGGCAGGAATCAGTATGCTCACGAAAGGAGCCCATCCTCGAGTTTTATATACCCCCAGGAGACTGAGGAGATAACTAATGAAAAAGTACCCATCCCAGAGAAAGATTATGGCAAGGAGTATCTCAAGCAACATGATTTAAGTTCCACATTTAGCTTTTAACTTTTTCAATGCCAAGACTTGTAGAAAGCCATAAAAGTATTTCTCCAAAAATAGAAACCGGTGGTAAGATGATCATCTCAAAGCCATGTACAACTATGAAAGGGGTAATAGTGCAGCCCTATTCATGGGATAAAGAGGTCACCGTTGATTTAAAAAAGACTGCGGAATGCCTAAAGGAAAAAGGATACCAGGTGAAGAGCGTTATTCCCAAGATGATGGCAATAGCAGTAATAAACGGCTACGAAACGAGCATATATCCCAGCGGAAAAGTAATAGTAAAGGAACTTACCGACATCAAAATGGGGAAGGAGATAGCAAAAAAGATAATAGAATGTGCGGGATTGTCAGAGCTCCTTGAAGATTAAGCAAGTGGCAATGCTCCTCTAATCCTTCTTATTAAGTCATCTTTCTTCTCTGAGTCTTCAAGGGCTATCTGGAGTACCTCGTCAATTGTCTCAACCGGAATTATTTCGATCTTTTCAGCTTTGTCCGGGCTTAAGAAAACATCCTTCTCGTTTGCCTTTGGAATTATAACCTGCTTTATTCCAGCTTCAATTGCAGCTTCTATCTTGGGGGTAACTCCACCAACGGGCAAAACTTCCCCTCTAACACTCAACGAACCCGTCATGGCAACGCTTTGCTTCACGGGAACTTCTTCAAGAGCAGAGATGACTGCAGTAGCAACGCTTATGCTTGCTGAATCACCCTCAACACCTTCATAGGTTTGAAGGAACTGAACGTGGATGTCATAGCGGCTTATGTCTTCTCCCTTGTAACGCTTTATTATAGCCGAAACGTTTTGGACGGCCTCCTTTGCTATCTCTCCAAGCTTGCCAGTTACGATTATTTTACCTTCCTCTCTGCTTGCTGCTGGTGCTACAACGGCTTCAATAGGCAATACAATACCGCTCTGCTCCCCTATAACAGCAAGACCGTTCACCCTTCCTATTTCTCCTCCTTCGCTCTTGATTACCTGGTACTCCTTCTTTCTTTCTATATACCAATCTGCCAACTGCTTTTCAAGGGGTCTGGCGAGCTGTAATGCCTTTAATACGTGTTCTCTCGTTACGTATTTGGCCCCTTCTCTAACCGCTATATCCCCAGCAGCCCTTATTATACCTCCAAGGTCTCTAAGCCTCAAAGTTAAATGACCTTTTCTGCCTGCCCTCTTTTGGGCCTCTCTAATTATCTCCTCAACGGCATCCTTGGTGAAGTGGGGTATTTTACCGTCTTTCACGACCTCCTGAGCGACAAAACGTACGAGCTTTCTTCTATTCTCGAGTGTATCAGGCATCGTGGTTCTCATATAGACCTCGTAACCATAACCCCTTATTCTCGAACGCAAAGCGGGATGCATTTTGTCAACCGTATCCAGGTTTCCAGCGGCAACTAAGATGAAATCACATGGAACAGGCTCTGTTCTAACCATAGCACCGCTTGAAAGCTCACTCTGTCCTGTTATGGGCATCTTCTTTTCCTGCATGGCAGTGAGCAGGCTTTGCTGCATCTTTAAAGTAAGGGTGGCTATCTCATCTATGAAGAGCACACCCTTATGTGCCCTGTGAATCATTCCGGGTTCAACACGTTCGTGGGCAGGAGTTCCAAGACCACCGGAATTCTTGACGAATAGGCCGTTGGCAAGGAGATTTCC
>JAGGWM010000194.1 GCA_021157445.1 Thermococcus sp.
ATATTCCTCCATGCGAGCTTTGCGAAATCTTCTCTTACCTCATAACCGATTATTTTTCCATGAGGACCAACAATGTTGGCCAAAAAAAGCGTTAATGCTCCACTCCCTACTCCTGCCTCAACTATAACATCCTCAGGAGAGACTCCAGCAAATGCTACTATTTGAGCAGCGTCTTTTGGATGAATTATCTGAGGTCCTCTTTTCATCTTGTCAATATAATCAACTATTCTGGGCTTGAGAACTCTGAATTGATATCCCTTGTGAGATTCTATAAAAGTCCCAAACTCTTTACCCAAAAGCTCACTCAGATTTATTTTGCCTAAATCTGTGTGAAATTCTCCCTCTTTCACAGTTATAAGGTATCTCTTCCCCCTAGGGTCAAGCAGCACAACTTTGTCTCCATTTTTTATCATTTTAACCACCAAATTATTCCTCTATCTCAATCTTATAGAGATGCCTTTCTTTTTTGACTTTTACTAACTTGCTTGCAAGCTCCCTTAGGACAGCAATTTGCTGCTTATCTAGAATATCACTGTTCACGAAGTAAATAGAAGTCCAGTCTTCAAACGGGAGCATGCTCCTTGTAAATAAAATTGCCCTAAGGGCCTTATCTCTACCGAAGTAGATGTACTGAGATATGCCAAGGGTTATCGAATACTCAACCTTTGTTGAGGGAGAAGAGAGTTTCGTCAGAGCAGTATAATAATTTCTCATAAACTCGGAGATTTCATATGTAACGGGCATTTCTTCAACTACGGAGGCATAACTTGTTCTACCCGGACCAATCCTTATCGCCTTTATCCTCTTTGTGGACTCCATTAAGGCTTTGTATTTTTCGGGAGGGCTTTTTCTTATATAATCCCTAAACAATAGATCGCCCACGCCAAAAAAGTCGTCTATTAAAATCTCATGAGTGGAAAGTGAGGGTATAAGCTCCCCCCAGACCAGATTTTCAAGGGGATATAAAGAAGGATATTCCACCACAACAAAATCACCAGCTGTAACATGGGTTTTTAAAAACTGCATGAGTGAATTCATTTCCATACTCTCACCAAAGAATTTTTAATGCCAAGGCTTTTAAACTTTTTAGGTGTTCAAAATGGGCAAGTTCGTGATATGGGCAAATGAAATAGATGCCAGGATTCCAAGGAAATACGGAAGGGAAGTTCCAAAGAACCTTGCAGTGGAAAAACCAGACATAGATGAAATAATAGATGCAACCAAAAATCTAGGCATTACAGTTGTAGAAGTCAATAAGGAAGCCCTCAATCCAAGGCTTGCGGGATTAGATGAAGAGCTACGGGTTAAAGGCCGGATCATAGTCGAAAGCAAACATGGAAAATCAAAAACTCTAAAGCTAATAGCCCAAAAGGTTAGAGAATTTAGGAAAGCACATAGAAAAAAATGACTTTACTCTTCTGCTTCTACAACTATTGCAGTTGTTGTGTCAATTACACCATCTATGTTGTGTATATCGTGCAGGATTTTTCTCGTAAGTTCTCCCAAGTCTGAGGCTTCAAGTTCGACTATTGCGTCATAGGGGCCAGTTACAGCATCGGCTTTTAAAACTCCTGGAATCGCTTTTATTTCTTCTATTACTTTCTCAACCTTCCCGATTTCAATTGTTAACAAAATGTATGCCCTAACCATCTACATCACCAAATTTTGTTGTCAGTCTTTTTAGAGATGTCCTATAATTTAAGGTTTTCGCATTTATTCCCAGAGCCATGACAAAATTATTTCGTTATTAACTGCAAAAACATTGCTCAATAGAAAGGGATAACCGTGTTATATTCTGTTATTTGTTGTACAAACAGGTTCATGGGTGTAGAAAAATTTATTAACAAGCTACGGCAGAACTATTAATGCTATACTTTGTGGGGGTGTATAAATGAAGAAGCAGTTAGCAACACTGTTAGTGATAGGCGTTTTGGTTTTTGCAGTGGTTGCAAGTGGGTGTATTGGAGGGGAAGAAACCACTACCCAAACAACGAGCTCTCCAACACAAACAACAACATCTTCCCCAACCCAAACAACCACAAGCTCCCCAACTCAAACAACAACTCAGCCAGCAGGACCAACTTATGAGGTCATTGAAACCGACAAGAGCGTCATATTGGTTGGTCCTGAAGGGTCTCAAATGCCAGCTTCTCTGCCAAGTGGAAAGAAAATAATTAAAGTAACTTATGTCGTTGATGAAGCTAACACTCCATCTGTCAAGGAATTAATGGAAGCAGGACAAGGTTTTGGTGCAATAAATCCTGCATTCTTCAGGGATACCACTGTTGATGCCCTTGTAATTGCTGCAAGAAGAGAGACCAACCCCGAAATAAGGACAGAGCTCTTTAAGGCTCTCTACATACTTGGTAACAGGCTTGCGCCTGAGGTAATTCTCGGACAAAACAGACAGCTTCGTGTTTACTGGGAGTGGGTCAAGGGAAGATATTACCACCCCACATTCCCAGAGAGATATGATCTCATCTGGGAAGATCCAAATGCCCCAAGTGTGCCCATTGGAATTGGAGACTACAAGAACGACGCTCAAACATACGTTATAGGCACAATCGGATGGCCAGAGAGCTTTGACCCAGCTTGGACATACGAAACCTTTGGATGGGAAATCTGGCACGAGATCGGTGACACCCTTGTCACATACTGGAAAGAAGAAACCGAAAAGGTAACACCAGACCTAGCCGTTGCATGGGCACACAACGAAGACGGTACAGAGTGGTACTTCGTTATAAGGGGTGGAGTAAAAGCTTATGATCCATGGAACGACAAGACATATCCAATTGATGCCACTGACGTTGTTTTTACCTTCTGGCGTGTGCAGAGATTGGGACACAGCGTTTCATGGATGGTCTCAAGCTTCATGGACATAAGCAAATCACAAGCTCTGACTGAAGAAGAATTTGAAGATGTCATCAAAAGCAAGAAGCTTATTGCAGAGTACAACGGAAAGACTGTAGAAGTCAAGTCCCTTCAAGACCTGTTAAACACCTTCGGATATAATGGAGAAACTGCTGGTGTCTTCAAGCTTGTTCTACCGGCACCATATGCAGCAGTTCTTGGTATACTGGCAGATCCATTCCTCTCAGTGGTTCCAATGGAGTACCTCCTTGGTGACAAGTATGAGGAAGCATTGAAGGCCTCAAACAATGGAAAGAACCCGGATGCATGGGAACCATATGTCCAAGAAGGCGAACAAGACCCAACTCACCAGCTCATGCACAAGCAACCCGTTGGAACTGGTCCCTTCTATGTTAAAGAGTACAAAGAAAACGCTTACATTGTGCTTGAGCACAACCCATACTATTGGGACAAAAGCATAAAGCCAGGGCACCAGAGGGTTATCTATGTCATAAACAATGATGCTGTTTCAAGAATTCAGCTCTTCCAGACAGGAACAGTTGATACAGTTGTAACTCCACCAGAGAGGGTGAATGATGTTAAGGGCCTCGAATTCCAGGGATTCAAGTCAGTTGTTAAAACTGACATTCTGCAACCAATATTAACCTTCATAGTATTCAACACCCAGAAGGAGCCATTTAACAATCCAAAAGTGAGAGAAGCTTTAGCTTATGCAATCCCATACGATCAGATATCCCAAGTAGTTTACTCCGGACTGCTTGAGAGGAACTGGGGCCCAATTCCAAAACCATGGCCAGGTTATACGGAGTACGGAATCATTAAGTACAACTACAATATAAACAAGGCTCAACAACTCCTGCAAGAAGCTGGAATCAACCCAAGCGACTATAAGATTGAGCTCATCTATAACGCTGGAAACAGTGCTCGTGAGAAGATCATGACACTATTGCAAAACGTTTGGAGCCAACTTGGCTTCCAAGTTACAGTAGGAAGCTACGAATGGCCAGTATACCTGAGCAAAACCGAAAAAGGAGACTACGACGTCTATGTAGTAGGATGGGTACCAGATTACTTGGACTCAGACAACTGGGTTGGGCCATTCCTCTATGGAGCAACCGAATTTAGCAAGATTGAAATTTCTGTTGAGTCTTGATCCTTTTTTCTTTTTTAAAATTATTCCAAAAGAAGAAACAAGGGGGGATAGGAATGGCTGAACTCAAAAAATTTCTGATAAGAAGAATCCTGACCTTTGTTCCCACAATAATTGGGGTAACTTTGATAGTCTTTTTGATAGCTTATGTTATTCCAGCCGATCCGGCCAAAGCCTGGGCCGGTGGAGAAAAAGCATCTCCAGAAGCAGTTGAAAGGATAAAGGAGAGATACCACCTGAACGACCCATGGTATGCCCAATACATCTTCCTGGTAAAAGGGATTGCAACAAACACCCTTATAGACCCAAGAACCTCAAATCCCGTTTTAGATGATATTAGAGATAGATTTCCCGTCACTTTTCAACTGGCTATAATAGCGTTTATCTTCACACTCATTATTGGAATTCCTCTGGGGCTGATTTCCGCCCTAAAGAGGAATAGTATTGTGGATACAATAGTCAGAATTTTTGCTTTGATTGGAGTTTCGACTCCGGTGTTCTGGCTTGGGTATCTTCTGATCTTTGTGTTTTTTGTAAAGTTTAGAATAACGAACCTGGCTGGTGTTCCTCCCACTCCTGCCACCCAGATAACTCATGTTCCAATAATAGATGCCCTCCTTACGGGAGAGTTTACATTGTTTAAACAGCATCTGGCAAGATTCTGGCTTCCAGGCTTTGTGCTTGGTTTTATGGGAACTGGGGTGTTAGCAAGATTTGTTAGAAACTCCTTCCTCGAGGCTATCAGCGGAGATTACATCGAGTTTCTGAAAGCAAAAGGTGTTCCCAAGCTCAAGATTTACAGACACGCCCTTAAGAATGCCCTGGTGCCAATAGTCACGGTGTTGGGCCTACAGTTTGGGGGCCTGCTTGGTGGAACGCCTATAACTGAGACAGTATTTGCGCTTCCCGGTATGGGAAGCTATGCAATTCAATCGATTCAGAATCTCGACTTTCCAGTTATAGTCGCAATAACCTTCATTTACGCCTTGATCTACGTTACCGCCAATCTAGTAGTTGATATCCTGTATGCAGTAATAGACCCGAGGGTTAGGTATTAGGGGGGAGAAAAATGCAAGAGGAATATAAAAAGAACATATTTGACAAAATCGCCGACAAGCTTGTCTATGGAATTGCATCATTTATAAGCCTCTTCAAGAAAGACTGGAAAGCAAAGAACAAGTCAAAGATGGAAGAATGGAGATTAATGCTCTATGCTCTCAACCGCTCCCCGCCTGCTTTAATAGGCGTGTTCTTGGTCATAATCTTCATCCTTTTGGGAATTTTTGGACCAAGGCTTGCTACTTGGAGATACAACTACTTCCCTTCGCTTTACACAATGAATTTCACACAGGTAGTGCTTGCACCACCTGGAAGTAAAGCATACCTAGAGTTTGCAAATACAACGATAACCTATCCATTGGGAGCAGATCACTTTGGAAGGGATCTCCTAAGTTTAATCCTAAGCGGTGCAAGGACCTCCTTTGTTGTCTCCATAATAGTCATCTCCCTTGGAGTGCCCTTAGGTATAGTGTTGGGGCTAATAGCAGGATACAAAGGCGGCAAAGTTGATGAACTCCTAATGCGTATAACCGACATGTTCCTAGCATTCCCGGCGTTAATACTAGCAATAGCACTATCAGCAGTGCTTCCCGAGAGAATACAAGGGTTTATAGAGAGCCATGTACTTCTGCAAAAGTTCGTTCTCTGGATATTTGCCCTAGATACTAGGGAGGCTGGAAACTTGGGCAGGCTGCTCTCAGTAATACTGGCAATGATTATCGTATGGTGGCCAGTTTATGCAAGAATAACAAGAGGATCAACCCTCACCGAAAAAGAAAAGCTGTACATAGAAGCTGCCAGAGCCATTGGACTAAGCTCGTGGACAATAATGTTTAAGCACATCTTACCAAACATCATTGGTCCTATATTGGTGTATATAACCCTCGATTTTGGTAGCGTAGTTTTAATGGAAGCCGGTCTGAGCTTTTTGGGTTTGGGTGCAACACCCCCAATTGCCGACTGGGGTAGAATAGTTTATGATGGAGCACAGTACTTCCCAAAAGCTTGGTGGTTAGTATTCTACCCAGGTCTCATTGTCATGCTTGTTGCCCTTGGATGGAATCTTCTCGGGGATGGCCTCAGAGACGTTCTGGATCCAAAGACAAGAAGAAGCATAGAATTCAAGGTTAAGAAAGCCAAAGGGGAGGGAGAAGAAAATGCCTGAGCCAATACTCCAAGTTAGGGATTTAACTGTCCACTTTTACACTTACGCCGGAATTGTAAAGGCCATCGAAAATGTATCCTTTGACGTCTATAAGGGAGAAACTTTTGCACTCGTAGGAGAAACTGGATGTGGAAAAAGCGTCACTTCCAGAGCATTGACCCAGCTAATAGAAAGCCCCGGCAGAATAGTAAATGGAGAGGTTATCTATCACTCGGAAAAAGGACCAATTGACCTGCTAAAACTCAGTGAGGAAGAAATAAGAGAAATAAGAGGAAACGAAATAGCGTATATATTTCAGGATCCCCATGCTTCTCTCGATCCACTATACACCGTGGGTTACCAAATAGCCGAAGCCATAGAAGTTCACGGGAAAGTTAAAAACATAAAAGAAGGCATTAAGAAGGCTGTAGACATATTAAGAGCAGTTTTAATCCCAGATCCAGAAAAAAGAGTTCACAACTATCCGCACGAATTAAGTGGGGGAATGAAACAAAGAATTGTCATTGGGACTGGAATCGCGAACAACCCAAGGATTCTCATTGCCGATGAGCCCACAACAGCCTTAGACGTTACAGTTCAAGCTCAAATATTAGATTTGATAAACAGCTTAAAAGAAAAGTATCACGCAACGGTTATATTAATTACCCACAACTTGGGTGTTGTCGCTGAAACCGCCGATAGAGTTGCAGTGATGTATGCAGGAAAGATAGTGGAGATAGGGAGCGTAGAGCAGATTTTCAAAAACCCACTCCATCCGTACACCAAAGGACTATTAAAAGCTGTTCCAAACCCCATGACAAAAATTGAACGCCTAGAAGCTATCCCCGGCACGGTGCCCAACCTGATAACTCCTCCTGGAGGCTGCAGATTCCACCCGAGATGCCCATATGTCATGGAGGTCTGTAAGAAAAAAGTTCCCGAATTAGTTGAAATAGAAGATGGACACTTTGTTGCATGTCATCTTTACTGAGGTGAGAATATGAAGAAAGTACTCGAAGTTAAGCATCTGAAGAAATACTTCCCAGTTAAAGGGTTACTTTTCACCAAAGGATATGTCAAGGCGGTAGATGATATAAGCTTTGAAATATATAAGGGGGAAACTTTTGGTCTGGTAGGAGAAAGCGGATGTGGGAAGACCACAACTGGGAGAGCAATTCTTCGCCTTATAGAACCAACAAGCGGTGAAGTGTTCTTCAAGGGAAAAAACGTAATGGGGCTCAAAGGAGATGAACTCAAACAATTCCGCAGAGAGGCTCAAATAATGTTTCAAGATCCTTACTCTTCCCTGAACCCGAGACAAACTGTATTCGAAATTATAATGGAGCCTGTAAGATTTCATGGAATTCATGTGGATGATCCAGAAGAGTTTGTGATAAAGTTGCTTGAGAGCGTAGGTCTTAACGAAATGCACCTTTACCGTTATCCTCACGAGTTTAGTGGTGGTCAGAGGCAGAGAATTGCATTAGCAAGATTGTTAGCCCTAAGACCGGAGTTCATCGTGTTGGATGAACCAACTTCAGCACTTGATGTATCAGTGCAGGCAAATATATTAAACACCCTAAAAGACCTCCAGC
>JAGGWM010000081.1 GCA_021157445.1 Thermococcus sp.
AGTAACCATCACGAAAACACCGTTATTATTACTCCTTTATCACTAATAAAGGTTGTCCTACAGTCACTTGGCATTATGACAACATGATGTCAAAAAATTCCAAAATTTGGGCGGCATCTTTTTATAGGCATCCCAAAAAACATTGAAATATGAGGGCAAAGATAGAAAAACTAAGCGAGGAAGGATTTGGAGAAGCAAGAGTCAGGAAAAAGACCATATTGATTCCGTTTACTTCTCCAGGTGACTTGGTTGAAATAAGAGGATGGCATAGAGAGAAGAAAAAACTCGTTGCCCATGACTATGAGATACTTGAATTCTCCCCCAATAGAGTAGCGCCGGTTTGCCAGTATTTTGGACGATGTGGAGGGTGCTTGCTTCAGCATATCCCTTATGAAGAACAGATAAAGTTTAAAGAAGAGAAGCTTGTTCGTCTCCTCAACACTGAAGTAAAGGTAATTCCTTCTCCAAAAATTCATGGACATCGGAATAGAATTGACGTTGCGACAACTACAGAGGGAATAGGGTTTAGGAGAAGGGGAACTTGGTGGGATGTTGTTGACATTGAGGAATGTGAAGTATTCGGAGGAAATAGCAAGATAGCATTGAGTGCCTTGAGAGAGTTTATAGAAGATTTTGGCATTCAACTCTGGGATTTAAGAAGAAGTGAGGGATTTTTAAGGTATATTGTGCTTAGAGAAGGGAAATTCACAGGGGAGCTTATGGTGAATTTAGTGACCTCTAATGGGGAACTTCCCGAAGAAGTCAGTCAGTATTTTAGTTTTGCCGACTCTCTTTATTGGAGCATCAACAATACTAAAAGTGATGTCTCCTACGGCGAGCCAAAAACGTTCTGGGGAAGGGAATTTATCAGGGAGGTGCTTGACAATGTGGTTTACTTGATTCATCCCAACTCATTTTTCCAAACAAACTCTTATCAAGCAGTTAACCTCCTAAAGAAAGTCGCAGAATTTGTTGAAGGGGAAAAGGTACTTGATCTTTATTCGGGAGTAGGGACTTTTGGAATATACCTTGCCAAGAAAGGATTAAAAGTAGAGGGTGTTGAAATAAACCCGTTTGCGGTTGAGATGGCCAAGAGAAATGCAGAAATAAACAACGTTGATGCCGAATTTAGGATCGGTGCTGATAAAGATGTCAAAAGCTTAAGATCATACGACACGGTTATAGTGGATCCACCAAGAGCTGGCTTACATCCAAAACTCATAAGAAAGATCTTGAATGATTTGCCCGAGAATTTGGTTTACGTCTCTTGCAACCCCAAAACTTTTGCTGAAAATATTGAAATGCTTAAAGAGAAATACTCCCTAGAGAGCATAATTGGGCTGGATATGTTCCCCCATACCCCTCATGTTGAAATCATCGCAAAATTAAGTTTGAAAGATGAACTCTAAAGTTCAAAAAAGTTAATATACTTGCTTTGACAAAATAACCACGGGGTGAAATTTATGCTAGACGAAAGGGATAAGGTAATAATTGAGATGTTAACAAAAGATGCTAGGACGCCTTTCACGGAAATAGCTAAGGTTTTGGGCATAAGTGAGACGGCCGTAAGAAAGAGGGTTAGGGCTTTGGAAGAAAAAGGTATCATAAAGCAGTATACGATCAAAGTAAACCCCCAAAAGCTTGGGTACAATCTGATAAGCATAACCGGAGTTGATACCAAGCCGGAAAAGCTGTTTGAAGTGGCCAATAAACTGAGGGAATTTGAGTTTGTTAGGGAGCTCTACCTTTCAAGTGGCGATCACATGATAATAGCAGAAATATGGGCAAAGGATGGGGAGGATCTTGCGGATATAATGTCAAACAAGATAGGAAAAATTGACGGTGTTACAAAGGTCTGCCCCGCTATAATTCTGGAGCGCTTAAAGTAAAGCTTTTAAACCCTTTTTCTATTATTTCTGTTGGGCGGTGGTAGTCTAGCCTGGTCTAGGACACCGGCCTCCCAAGCCGGTGACCCGGGTTCAAATCCCGGCCACCGCACCAACTTTTATTCGATTATATTAATGGAGTCTATTTCTTCATCTCCGAACACATAAAATCGCAACTCAAGGATTTCTCCATCTGGCTTGTGAAGCTCCCATAATTCATAAAGTCTGTCCTCTGTTTCTTTTCGCTTTACAAAACTCCCGCCATCCTTGTAGAATTTGTTGAGGTTTTCATAGATGAAGTTGTTTATTCTCTCTTTGTCCCCTATTAGCACTATCAAACCCGCCAGCTTCCCTTTTGATATCATTTCCTCAACGAGCACATACACCATAAAATCCACCTGGTGACTTTGGACTTTTACTCTATTATTTAGTTTCTTACAAATATAAATAATTTTCTTTCGAATTTTTGGCGAAATAGGATTATAAGCTTTCCATAAGTTTAATTGATTATCTTTTGTACGCCCATTTCAGCAAAGGTGGTGTTGATATAGTGGTTACGAACACCATAAAAGTTGCTATAGTCAACGCCTCAGAACCGATAACCCCGCTTGAAAGCGCTATGGTTAACATAGCAAGCTCCACTCCAAGCCTTGGAATCATGCCAATGCCGATTCTCAAAGAGGCTTTAAGATCAAAGCCCGACAGATATGCTCCAAAACCACATCCCGCTACTTTGCTCACTATCGCCATAATAGTATAGAGAACTGCGAAGAGACTTGCGTGGAGTATGTAACTTAGTTCGATTCTCATACCAACTTCAACAAAAAAGAGGGGTATAAACAGGGAATAACCCAAGATACTTACATGATCTTCAACCTGTTTTTTGTAGCTTGTTTGGCCTATGGTGAGACCTACCATGTACGCCCCTAAGATGGAAGCGAGGTTTAGGTGCTCAGCCATATATGCGAATAGTATCAAAAACACAACCGCAAATGCTGTTGTTGATTCGGGCAAATCTATGTGCGAAATTCTCTTAAAAGCTTTCTCTGCAAATACTGGGCCAAGATAAATGAATATAACTAGAAAGCCGCTGACTTCCACGATAATTTCCGCGATGGTTCTGTAATCTATGCTCCCCTCACGGAGTAGGGAGATAATCACGGTAAGAACGAGAATCCCAAGGACGTCATCAACAACGGCAGCTGCCAGAATAGTAGTGCCCTCTCTTGTTCTAAGCCTCCTAAGTTCCATTAGAACCCTTACAGTTATGCTAACGCTCGTAGGAGTCATTATTGCACCATAGAGCAGGGCCTCGTGAAACTCCACAAATGGATAGGCCACCAAAAATCCCAATATGAATGAAAAAAGAACCCCAACGCCGGCAACAAAGATACTCGGCTTCCCAACCCTTCTAAACTCCTTAAGATCGCTTTCAATACCCGCAAGAAATAAAAGTAAGAGAACCCCAAGGTTTGAAAACTCCCTAATTATTTCGTTGCTCTCTGCAAAAACCCCTATAATTAATCCCCCAAGAATCTGGCCGAGAACGACAGGCTGACCAAGTTTTTCAAATACCCATCCAAGGAGCTTTGCCATCGCTAGCATTAAGGCCAACATGATAAGCGTTTCCATATTAATCCCTCGAGAACACCCACTTCAAGAGTGGGGGAGTTATAAACGTCGTCAGTATGACCATTGTTACAGGAATCGAAAATATTTCTTTGTTAAAGACGCCTTCAGTAAGGGCAACGTTTGCCATAATCAACGCAACTTCCATTCTGGGGATCATTCCAACGCCGACTCTGAGGGCCTCTTTAGGTTTAAATTTAGCTATCAGCGCTCCTGCTCCACAGCCTGAGATTTTTCCTATTATCGCTATTAGGGAATATAGAATTGCAAACGCCCCTGCATGTAAAAGAACTCTAATGTCCG
>JAGGWM010000096.1 GCA_021157445.1 Thermococcus sp.
GAGGCAATTAATCCCCATGAGGTCATCCTCGTAATCGATGGAACAATTGGACAGCAGGCATACAACCAAGCGTTGGCTTTTAAAGAGGCAACTCCTATAGGCTCTATAATCGTGACCAAGCTTGATGGTTCGGCCAAGGGTGGAGGGGCTCTTTCTGCTGTTGTAGCTACTGGAGCCCCGATAAAGTTCATCGGTATCGGCGAGAAGATAGATGATTTGGAACCCTTTGATCCGAAGCGTTTTGTCTCAAGGCTTTTAGGATTAGGGGACATTCAGGGCTTACTGGAGAAATTTGAGGAGCTCAGCAAGGAGACAGAATTCAAAGAGGAAGACGTTGAAAAGTTCTTGAAGGGGAAGTTTAACCTCAAAGACATGTATGCCCAACTAGAGGCAATGAGAAAAATGGGCCCACTGCAGCAGATACTAAAGATGATCCCTGGAATGGGTTATTCCATTCCAGACGAAGTTGTTAAGGTCAGCGAAGAAAGGTTGAAAAAATTTAAGGTCATCATGGACTCCATGACCGAAGAAGAGCTTGAAAATCCCGAGATAATAAACTACTCAAGAATCAAGAGAATAGCGAGAGGTTCTGGCACAAGCCCAAAAGACGTGAGAGAACTGCTCAATCAATACAAGCAGATGAAAAAATTCTTTAAGGGTATGGACAAAAGAAAATTGGCCAAGATGGCCAGGAAGTTTAACTTTGGAGGGTTGGGCATATGATGGAGGCCTTTATTTTAATTATTGTAAAGCCCGGAAATGAGGATACAGTTTATGAAAAGCTAAAGGACGTTCCGCAGATAAAGGAAATATACAAGGTCTATGGAGAATACGACATAATTATAAGGATTGAAGTTGAGAACATTAAAGAGCTGGATAGCTTACATGATGAAATTTTAAGGAAGATAAGGGAGATAGAAATGACCGAAACACTAATAGCAAGCTCTTACAGGAGTTGAGGTGACAGAAAGGTGGAGAAAAGGTGGGTGGCAACAATAAATTTGGAGAGCCTGCAGATTAAAAGCGACCCTTCTTTTAAATTTAAATGCCTCCAGTGTGCCAGCTGCTGCATAAACCTTGAGATACCCCTCAGAGACGATGACATCACAAGAATAGAGGATCTGGGATTTAACGCATGGGAGTTCGTAGATTATGAAAAGATGTTCTACAGAGGGGATAAATTTCTGGGATACGGGCTTAGGAAGAGACCATTTGATGATGCCTGCGTTTTTCTGGGAGAAGATGGAAAGTGCAAGATTTATCCCAAACGGCCATTGGCATGTAAGCTCTACCCATTTATCCTAGTCAAACACGGATTCGCCATTGACATATACGTAAAGGAAGATCCATTTTGTAAAGGAGTTAACCATCCAGATGGAGAGTCCATAGACTTGGATTTTGTAATGAGATATTTTGGTGAGGTAATATCCGAATACCGGCAAAAAATGGGGATTTCCAATCACCACAATAAACCAGCAAATCTTATAATTTGACCGTAAACCGAAACCTATTTATACATTTTCTTGTCAATATTATCTCATCAGCAGGAGGTGGGAGCTTGGGTCAGATAGAGGCAGTTAAAGAGAAACTCCGTGTCATCAGGATTTTAAGGCTCCTAAAAAAGAGCTACACCTACGAGGAGCTCTCAAGGATTACCGGACTCCCCATAACGGTACTTAACAGATATGTCAGGGGGAAGGTGCTTCCAAGTACCAAGCGTGCTAAAGAACTAATAGAGATTCTTTCTCCCTATGTGAACCTTGAGGAGGAAGTTAGAAAGAGAATAGTTTTTGATAAGCATGGATTGTTTGATAACTTGAAAATTCTCAGCGATACGGATCTAATGAGCCTTATTGCGGAGAGTGTTGCCTCAAGGTACATGGAAGCAGACATAGACAAAATATTGACAGCTGCAACGGATGGTATCCCCTTAGCAGTTCATATCGGAAACGAGCTGGGAGTAGATGTGGTCTACGCAAAGAAAAAGAAAGAAGTTGGGGTGGAGAAGTTTTACGAGGTGAATTATGTCTCAAGTTCTTCGGGAAGCGTTATGACGCTTTATCTCCCCTCTTGGGCTATTAAAAAGGGGGAGAAGGTTCTCATAGTTGACGACGTTGTGAGGAGTGGAGAAACCCAAAGGGCTCTCATAGAGATGTGCAAGCAGGCAAATGCAACACCTGTGGGAATGTTCTTCCTTATAAGTGCCGGCAATGCAATAGACAGAATAAAAGAAGAGTACAACATCCCTGTGGAAGTTATGGTAAGGCTTTGACCTTTATTATTTATTTGGAGGACTTCAAATGGAGAATTTAGAAAACGAAGATAGGTTCATGATATACAATGTGGCCGGAAAAAGCATAATGGTGGAGACAAAGCTTGGGGAGGAGTTCGACTTTGTTTGCAGCGAGAGGGAATGCGGGGAGAGGTTGGAGCTCCACGGTGTCATAAAGATTGTGACTCCTCGAGAATACCGGGAAGTCTTAAAAGAGACGCTGAACGAAAATGAGGAATTTCAGGTTATAGAAACCCTGAATCCTATACCGCTTATATTCGAAGGCACGGTAAATGGGGAAAGAGTAAAATTACCAGCTGAAACCCTGCAGAACCTGGCAAGGAGGTTTGTGAGAAACTTCCTAGACCTTCAGCGTTAAATCTTCCTTTACTATATCCATCGCAACATGGGTGTATGTCTTTTCCACCCCGTCTATTCTTAAAAGCTTTTTGACAAACCTATTCATGTCTTCCCTTCCCCTGAATTTTGCAATGACTATTATGTCGTACTCACCCGTAACGTCATAGACGCATGCCACGTGGGGGTCTTTGGCTATTTCCTTTTCAATGTCAATGATTCTCTTTCCCTGAGCTTTAACTCCGATTATTGTCGTGAGGTCATAGCCCAGTTTAGCGTAATCTAACTTTGGAGCAAATCCGAGGATAATGCCCTCTTCCTCAAGTCTTTTTATCCTGTTATACACCGTTCCCACGGCTACTCCCACTTCCTTTGCTATCTCTCTATAAGAAAGCCGGGCATCTTTTTGAAGAATGGAAATTATTTTTCTATCCAGCTCATCCACCATCAGCCACACCAGAGAGAGTTCTGGAAGGAAGTTTAAATACCCTTTGATTTTTGTTAAATTATTTTGTTTAACAAAAGATTTATAAGCCAGCAAGAGAGGATAGGAAACGGGAGTGGACCGGTAGCCTAGCCAGGATAGGGCATCGGCCTCCTAAGCCGAGGGTCCGGGGTTCGAATCCCCGCCGGTCCGCCACAAATTCGTTTCTCAGTTAAGTTTTAACATAAAAAATTTCAAAGCCATGTTGTGTCTCATATGTGATGGCCTTCATCACCTTATCGGCGTTTTATACCTTCCCAGCAACTTAAGGGTTTTTCGACAAAGTTAAAAAACTTCCACAGGAATTCTTTCCCGGTGATGCTTATGATCAAGATTAAGGTCATTGGAAGAAAAATCGAGAAAGAGCTGGAATATCAGAAGGACATGAAAGTCAAAGATGTTCTCAGGGC
>JAGGWM010000082.1 GCA_021157445.1 Thermococcus sp.
CCGCTCCACTTGGAATTAACTATCATGTAGCTCAGCACTAATATGTCAAGGAATGCAACTAAGAACCAGTATATTAAGTTCCCAGCCTCTGATGATGATCTTATCCCCGGAATAGGGAGCCAATACAGAAGAGCTAGAATCAGTGCTAAAGAAATAATCTTCAACAAGAAATTTCGCAAATTCATTTTTATCAACTCCTTAACGTTATCTTACTAAGTTTTTTCTATATTTTTAAACCTAAATATGCAATATGTAGAAATATTTAAAAAATTTCCTAAACGCTCTTTTCCTGTTAGTTGTTGGTTGTGAGCATTCAAGCTAACAATAAGCTCAGAGCTAGCTGAGAACCGTTTTTGGAAACCCCATCGTGACAATCACCACAAAATTATTCAGAAATGCTGAACTTAACCAACAACCAAATCAAAAAGAGCGCTTCAAGAATCAGAAAGCCATGAGCACAAGTAAAAAGCTCCATGGATTATAGTGGTATTAATTTTTGATCTGCTTAGTGCTGGTGCTTATTACATTGTGGAAAGAAAGGTTAAGATTTCTCTATTTTAATTTTTTCATCACGATAGAATTTTATGAGATATCTCTTCATTGAGGTCAGTGTAACGGGCTTTAACGTCTCTCTCATCCAATCTGGTAAGTCTTTTCTAACGTTGCTCCACAATAAGCGGTAATCCAAGACTATTATTGCCCCCTTTTCATATTCACTTCTGTGCACCCTACCAGCAGCTTGAACGAGCTTTCTATGAGCTGGTAATATGTATCCATAGTACCTTCCCTTCCCGGGGAACTTGTTTTCAAAGTACCTTATCTGGGCTTGTACTCTTGGTGTTGGTCTCGCATAGGGAATGCCCACCAAAACAACACCGTTCATTTCATCTCCAGAATAGTCTTGCCCTTCACTGTTCCTTCCTCCCATAACCCCAAGCAAAACAGCTCCATCCTTCTTTGCCTCTTCTTTAAACGCCATTACCAAAAGATCGTTCTCTTTTGAAGAGGCTCCTTTCTTTTCAATAAATACCTTTTTTCCGGTTTCTTCTCTTATCTGTACATCCACATTGGCGGATAAAAGTCCCTCAAGAACTTCATAAGAAGCGGTGAAAACTCCCACGTTCTTTGGGATAAGTTTTACTGCTTCAACCACATACTTCGTAAGTTTTTTGTAAAGCTCAAGGCTCCTCTCCTCCCCCCTAGTTGAAACATCTTTAGCAACTAGAACAAGGGCATTTTCCTTCTTAACCATCCTGGGGAACTTCTTAAGCCTGCCATCTATTCCCATTATGTCTGCAAAAGCCTCTAAAGGAGTCAGCGTTCCCGACATGAAAATTGCCGATTGAACACTCTTAACAAAACTGAGGGCTTTTGATGGATCCAGCGCCACAAGTTCAAGAGAAAACCCTTTATCCTTGCTTAGGAGAAAGAGATAGTCCTCTTTTCCGATAAGAGCAAACCAAAGGAGTAAAAATTCTCCTACTCTACCAACATAGCTCCTCGGGGGAAGGTTTCTCTCGATTTTATCTTCCCTTATTGCATCTCCTGCCTTTACCATTTGGTCGAGAATTCTAATAAGCCCTCTCTCATTAATTCCCAAAACATCGAAAACATGATAAAAGATGCTCTCCGGTAGTATAGGCACTTCTTCAATCTTCATGTCCTTCAATTTCTCCTGATAGAGATTCTCCAGACCCTTTAGAAAGATGCTTAAGAAATTGGCAATTTCATGTTCTTTATACTCATCAGCTTCCTTTATTGCCCTGTTGATGCTGTGGATACTTATCTTGTCGCTCAGGGCATTTATCGCCTGATCCGGTAGATTATGCGCTTCATCAAAGATGACTATCAAATCAGAGTAGTCAAAATCAAAATAGCTCATAAAATTCTCCCTTATACCTGGGTTTATCATGTACAGATAGCTAGCCACTATCACGTCAGAGTTAAGTGCAACCTTCCTGGTAAGCTCGTAAGGACAGAAGTCAAACATTTTGGAATACGTAAGCACTGATATGGGCTCCGCAGGTGTCTGAATAAAGTATTGAACGAGCTCATCAAACTCTTCCTTCTTTTTCTTCAGGTTCTCAAAAAACTCACATTTGCCAAGCTTTTTGAGATTTTTACACACTATCATTGCGTTATAGGCATCGGGGGCAAAGTTCTGAATATACTGATGAAGGCAAAGTTCTTTTCTGCTCCTAAATTCAACCCCACTTACGTGAGCCTTCTTGCTTATGGCTTTGAGCTCTTCTATGACCCTATCCATCTGCTTATGCGTTCTCGCGAGGTAGATTATCTTATAACCCATCTCCTTGGCATAAGGCAAAGCTCCTGCCAGTACACTTATAGTTTTCCCAAAGCCTGTTGGGGCTTCAATAATCAGATTTTCACCATTCCTTACTGCATTGTCAATTAGCTTGATGAACTCCTCTTGATTTGGCCTTAAGGATTGATATGGGAAATATTCGCTCATCTTAACTCATCAAAAAGGTTATTAATGAAGGTTTTTAACTTTTCCCAAAGTGAAGAGAGGGGTTAACATGGAAGAATACCAAAAGAAGCTGATAGAGGCTGGAATCGAGGGACTTATAATCATGGTGCTTGCTTACCTATTCTACTACCAGAACTATCTTCTCTACAAGTGGCACCGCGGTCTTCCACTGCCGTCAAAAATTCCCTTTGTAATTGCCGGAATTCTCACAGGGGCAGCTTATTTCATTTACAAACTCTACAGAATCCATCCTATGATGCAAAAAGAAAAAATAGCGGATGTAATAAGGAAAGAAGACTTGGAAAGCCTTTAGTCAGATTTCAAGCTCGTGTATGTGCTCAAGGACTTTTACCATCAGCTTAACGCTTGCGTCCACGTCTCTCTCGTCAACTACTTCAGTGTTGGAGTGGATGTACCTTGAGGGAACGCTTATTGCACCGGTTGGAACTCCCGCCTTGTTGAGGTGTATTGCTCCGGCGTCGGTTCCTCCGCCAAGAAGGATGTCCCACTGATAGGGAATCTCATATTTCTTCGCAAGCTCTTCCATCCACCTGACTATCTTTGGGTGGCATATAACGGAGCGGTCCATTATTTTTATTGCGGTTCCTTTACCGAGTTGGGTGACCTGCTTGTGCTCTGGTGTTCCGGGAACGTCAGCAGCTATTGTAACGTCTATAGCAAATCCATAATCGGGATCAATTCCAAAGGCGCTCGTCTTTGCTCCTCTAAGGCCAACTTCCTCCTGCACAGTTGCCACGAAGTATATGTCTGCATTTGACTCCTTCAATTGCCTTGCAGTCTCAACGAGGGTATAAACGGCTATTCTATCGTCAAAAGCAATGCTAACAAACCTGTGTTTGCCGAGCCTTTCAAGCCTTCCATCCCAGGTGATCACGGTTCCAATTTTAACTCCCATTTCCTCGGCCTCTTCCTTTGACTCAGCCCCTATGTCAATGAAAATTTGATCCCAGTCTGGGGCTTTTTTCCTATCTTCTGGCTTTTGGATGTGTGGAGGAACGCTTCCACCAACACCATAGATAAACTTGTCCTTGTCAATCCAGACCTTGAAGCGCTGGGCAATTAAAGTTCTTGGATCAATTCCTCCTATTGGAGCTACCCTCAGGAATCCGTTCTTCTCAATGTGTGTTACCATGAGCCCTATTTGATCCATATGGCCAGCAATCATGACCTTTGGGCCATCGCCCTTCTTATGGGCAATAACGTTTCCAAGCTTGTCAACTTTAATTTCATCGACGTATGGCTTTAGAGTTTCTGTAACAACATCTCTAACTCCCATAAACTCATAGCCCGTAACTCCAGGAGCTTCGACTATTTTCTTCAACAGTTCATAATCCACCATCACTATCACCTCGTTTAGATCTTCGCCTTACTGTAGGATGAATAATATTTAAGGTTTTAGGTCGGAATTTGCCCGGAGGAGTCAAAATGCTACTAAAGCTCCCAATAATCGAATGCACTTTTATAAAAAGGCTAAACAGATTTGTAGGAGTAATAGAAGTCAACGGGAAACTTAAAAAGGCATTGATAACAAACACTGGCAGATTAGAGGAGTTTATGATCAAAGGGAGAAGGGCATTTTGCATTCCCAAGCAGGGAGGAAAGACAGACTTTGTCTTAATTGGATTTCTGGAAAAAGAGGGAAAAGGAGCAATTATAGACACTAGGACTCAAGCAAAGGCCTTTGAAAGAGCGGTTGATTTGGGCTGATTAAATGGCTTGGTAAAATTAAAAAGAGATGTCAAGGTTGGCAATTCAAGGCTGGATTACTTCTTGGATTGCAACGGCGAAGAGATTTTGGTAGAAATGAAAAGCGCTGTTCTGAGAGGGGGAGATTATGCAATATATCCTGACTGCCCGAGTTTGAGGGGACAGAAGCATATAAAAGGGCTTATGCGTCTGAGAGAAAACGGCAAAAGAGCAATGATAGTCTTCATAGGTGCCCTACCTGGAGTTAGGAGGTTTAAACCCTATACCCAAGGAGATCCTAAAATTGCCGAGCTGTTAAAAGAGGCAAAGAGAAAGGGAGTAGAGATCGAGGGGATCTCAATAAGCCTCCTCCGCAACGGAAATGCCGTCTTAGAGAACGATGACCTTGTAATTGAGGTATAGCCCAAAGACTTTTATAACGCTCACCCAATAAAAAATGGGGGGTAACACCCCCGCGGAGGTGCTGGGAATGACTATTGTTGATGTTAGAATTTTAGTTGAAGG
>JAGGWM010000093.1 GCA_021157445.1 Thermococcus sp.
GCTTTTATTTCTCCATATCTTTTTAAGACCTCGTCTGGAGTTTTGGATTCGAATCTGGATCCGAGAACATCGCCAATTACGGTGCCGATTAAAATGCCTTCGACTTTTTTAAAGTAAACAGGGTTGATTTTTGGTGGATTAGTATACAGGAATTTGGATTGCTCTATATTGAGAAGTCCAGCTTCAAAAAGAATATCCATTATGCAAGAAGTGCTTTCACATTCTACTAACCTTTTTTCAAGCTCATAGAGATTCTTCGGCATTTAGACCCCCGTCGTTAGTTTTTTACTTTACTTAAAACCTTACTATTATAAATTTACAATAGTTGTCGCTATATATTTTTTGGAAAGATGTTGTCAGGATAACTGGAATGCTCATCTTGAAGCCATCAGATATATCCCAAGCAATATATTAAACTTAGAGCTCCAAACAAGACCATGGTGAAACTGTTGTTAATTATCTGGATGATGTCTTAACAACATGAGAAAACTTTTTAAGTCAAACCTAAAGATAGACCTAAAGATAGAAGTCGGGATGGGCCGGTAGCTCAGTTTGGGAGAGCGACGGCTTCGCAAGCCGTAGGCCGCGGGTTCAAATCCCGCCCGGTCCACCATATTTGAACAGGGTTCAAACCTCCGAAGCAAAACTTTTTTAGGTGCTTTGTCTTCATGCACTAAGGTGGTGTTCATGGATAAGTATGAGGTTCTTCAAGACCTGATGAGAAGAAGGGGCTTTGCGTGGGGTAGTTTTGAAATCTATGGTGGAGCGAGAGGCTTTTACGATTACGGTCCTCTAGGGGCTACAATAAAGAGAAAAATTGAGAAGAAAATCAGAGAGGCATTTATAAGAGAAGGCTTCTTCGAAATTGAGACTCCGGATATTACGCCGGAGGAAGTTTTTATTGCCTCAGGCCATGTGGAAAAGTTTGTTGATCCCCTGATTGAGTGTAAAAAATGCGGTTCAAGGTTTAGAGCCGATCATCTTGTTGAAGAGACAATTGGAATTGATACCGAAGGGCTCAGTGCAGAGCACCTAACTCAACTCATAAGAGAACACGGTATAAAATGTCCCGAGTGTGGTGGAGAGCTCGGTGATGTATGGTATTTTAACTTAATGTTTGAGACATATATCGGCCCCTATAAAGACAAGAAGGGCTACCTAAGACCAGAAACTGCTCAGGGAATATTTGTAAACTTCAAACGCCTGAATAACTTCGCCAGAAACCAGCTCCCCTTTGGAGTTTTCCAAATAGGGAAGGCATACAGAAACGAAATCTCCCCAAGGCAGGGGATGCTTAGATTAAGGGAATTCACACAGGCTGAGGTTGAGATTTTCTTCAACCCCAACGAGACCGAGCACCCGCACTTTGATGAGGTCAAAGATGAGGTTGTCAGGCTTTATCCAATAGAGCATCAGCTCAAAGATCTCGGCATGATCGAAGTCACTCTCGAAGAAGCCGTGAAGAAAGGATACCTGCTAAACACCTTTTTCGCCTACTACATGGCCATGGTAAAGAAAATCCTCCTCGACATTGGCATCCCCGAGGATAAAATCAGGTTCAGACAGCAGCTACCAGAAGAGAGGGCCCACTACTCAAGTGACACATGGGACATAGAAATCCACAGTGAGAGATTTGGATGGATAGAGTGTGTAGGTATAGCCTACAGAGGGGACTACGATTTGAGCAGACACATAAAGGAAAGCGGAGCAGATTTGACTGTTATGATCCACTACAAGGAACCTAAGATAGTTAGGAAACTCAAGGTTTCCCTCAACATGAAAAAGGTCGGCCCCAAACTCAAGGGAGATGCAAAGAAGATTAACCAGAAGCTCCAAGAGATGAGTCAAGAAGAGCTTAAAAAGATAGTTGAGGGGCTGGAGCAGATAGGAAAGGTTATCATTGATGGGTATGAGCTTGAAAAAGATGATTTTATTATCAAAGAAGTTGAGGAAAAGATAACCGGCGAAAAGATAGTGCCTCATGTCTTAGAGCCAAGCTTCGGTATAGACAGGCCGTTCTATTTGCTTCTTGAAAATTCACTGGTTATGGACGAGGACGGGAGGGTGTACCTCAAGATAAAGAAGGACATGGCTCCAATAGAGGTTGCTGTCTTGCCCCTAGTTGCTAAGGAACCACTCACAAGCATAGCCTATGAGATCTTCAGAACCTTGCAGAAAGAAGGCTTCATAGCGGTCTACGACGAGAAGGACACCATCGGAAGGAGATACGCAAGGTATGACGAGATAGGAACACCATACTGCGTAACCGTAGATAACCAAACTCCAGAAGACAATACCGTGACTATAAGGGATAGGGACACAAGAGAACAGGTAAGAGTGAAGATAGAAGAGCTTCCAAGGAAACTGAGGGAATTGATATTTGAAGCTTAGGGAATTTATTCTTTTAGGTTATTTCTTTTCTTATCCCTACCATGCTCAAACAAAACCAATAGATGCGATAGCTTTTAAACAATTATTCTGTAATCGATAATGGGAATCACATGGCAGCAAAAATCCACCTTATTTACAGGCGCATTCCAAACAGGATTCTTGAAAGATATGATGAGCTTATAGCCGATCTGGGAGATGTGGTAGTGGCAAAGTCAAAGTTTGAAGGAATGCTCGCACCGCTTTTTGTGAACGGGGTGAAGGCCATAGAGAACGGGTACACCATGATTTATTTTGCTTTTATCGGCGAGAACTACGATGTCTTGAAAGTTTACGACAGAGAAGGCAACTTCAAGGGGCTTTACGTTGATGTTTTAGCCTACACCAAAAGGGAAGGCAACACCCTCGAGATGCTGGATCTATTTTTGGACCTCTTCATTTTTCCAAATGGAGAAATTTTCCTCCTCGATGAGAAGGAGCTTGAGATGGCACTCAACTACGGCGTGATTGACAAGGAGACGTTTGATTTCGCCTACCGAGTTGCAGAGGAAATACTCGAAAAGATTAAACGGAGGGAGTTTCCGCCTGATATTGTGTGGGAGTACGAATGGAGGGATTGAGAATGAGTGCGAAGTTCCTAAAGGAAACCAAAGATGGAACGCTTCTCTTGGTCTATGTCCAACCAAAAGCGAAGAAGAACGAGATTGAAGGAATAGATGAGTGGCGCGGAAGGCTGAAGGTCAAGGTAAAAGCCCCGCCGGTTGGAGGGAAGGCCAACAAAGAGCTCGTTAAGTTTCTTTCAAAGCTCCTCGGAGCAGAAGTAAGTATCGTCAGGGGAGAGACAGGCAGGGAGAAGGATTTGCTTGTTAGGGGGATGGAAATAGAAGAGGTAAAGAAGAGGCTTGGGCTGTAGCCGTGTGAGGGATAAAGAGAAGTGAAAGGAGCCCTCGTCTTGGATCTAAGGGCCTCGAAATTTCGAAAAGGTTATAATTCAAAATTCATAACTCTAAAGTTATGATACTCGTGTGATACTCATGAGTAAATTTATATACAGGGAGCGGGAGGTTGAGTTCCTGAGGGACAGGTACAGTTCCGGAACTGCCGAGTTGATAATCCTCTACGGCAGGAGAAGGATAGGGAAGACGTATCTTCTCCAGAGGTTTCTTTCTGAGGTAAAAGAGCTCTACCTCCTCGCCGAGGAGAGCGAGACCATCCTTGAGGACTTTTCGGAGAAGATGGCCGATTACTTCGGTGACCCGGTGCTGAAGGTGAATCCCTTCCAAAACTGGAGGGCGTTTTTTACCTATCTCGCCGAAAAGAGTGGGGAGAGGCTGGTGGTTGTCATAGATGAGGTTCGGTACGTGGCCAAAGCACACAAAGACTTTCTCAGCGTCCTTCAGAAGTACTGGAATACGAGCCTCTCCGAGACGAAGATAATGTTGATTCTCTGCGGTTCCCTTGTCTCCTTTATGGAGAGGTTTCTTCGTGTGGGATTTGGGAGACTTTGAAAGGCAACCCTTTTTAAGTCAAGCACATAACACTTAGAAGGTGCTCCCATAGAATGATGGCATTCCACCTTGCCACTTCGGCTGTGGCGTTCTACATGCGTGATGCACTCAGACAGAGTATGCTTGCTGTTTTCCCCGTCTCAACCTCCTTCGTTCTTGAGAGGAGGTTCGTTTACACGGACGCGGTGGTGATGATCTAGGTCAGGGTTAAACCCTAACCCCTTCCCTTTACCCTTTCTACGTTTGTCTTCCCTGAGGCTTTGCCCCCACTGTGGGCCAACTTTTTAACTCCTGCTTCCAATTAATGAGCATAGGGAGTCAAATGGGGGGAGGGAATTGAACGGCTCCCAGGTAATCGGGGCTGGAATAATAATCGGTGCTTATTCGTTTATGCTCTTTCTCCGTTCAATTCCCTCCCCCCATTTGAC
>JAGGWM010000023.1 GCA_021157445.1 Thermococcus sp.
AAGGTATTTTCAAACCGTGAAAAGTACGTGCCATCTTTAACGGTAACCCTCGTGTTAAGCACTCCAAATCGGTTCAGGTTTGCTATTAAAACATTAGCACGCCATTTTTTTAAATCATTCGCTATTATACACCCTTCATTCTTCATGTACTGCGCTATTTGGGTCGTTTTAGCTCCCGGAGCAGCTGCCATGTCAAGGACAAGTTCTTCCGGTTTGGGTTCTAGAACCACGGGTGGTATCATTGAGGATGCCTCTTGGGGGAAGACCAACCCAAGAGCGTATTCTATCATCTCCCCAAATTCCCTTGTATTGATAAAGAAGCCTTCCTTTACCCAGGGGATGGGTTCAAGTTCGTACCTCTCTTCTAATCTTGCCTTAACATATTCTAGAGGAGCTTTTAGAGTGTTAATCCTTATACTCTGCCTTAAAGGTGCCGTCATGAGCCTCCAGAATTCTTCTCCATCGTCCAGTTTTTGATACCTCTCGTAGAATGCTCTGTTTGTCTTAGCAATTTCTTCCATTCAACCACCTCAGATATCTGGGACAAGCTGTGCTATCCATTCTTCACTGGGGAGCTGTTTTATCTCCATTTCGTGGTAAGTTATGGCTTTGACTTCCTCTTTTGGCTCGTGCTTTTCGCTTAACTTCTCTCCATAGGCCTTTGCCTTCAATCTGTATCCCTGCTCAGTTTTCTCTATCTTGACCTCAAAGTCCCCAAATACAAGCCCCTCTGTGTCGTGAAGAATTAAAAGTTCTTCAAGGAAATTGTAAAGCAAAGAATATAGGTCTTCTCCCTCAACCTCAATTTCTCTCACTTCTTTCTTTTCCACTTTTCTTACGTCAACCATAACATCAAAAAGAGCGATTGCAACGGCTTCAAAAGCTTCTTCAAGAGTATCCCCGTACCCTCTTATCCCAATATCTGCGGTGTGCTCATAGTGCTCCCACCTTTTCATTCTCTCACCCGATAGGTTAATATTTTCCCAAGTTTATTAGGCTTTAGGGAGATTGCCATGAGGGAGATAACACCAAAGAAGATTGTGGAAATGAAAGGAAAAGAAAAAATTACAATGGTCACTGCATACGATTACCCATCAGCTCTTCTAGCGGATAAAGCCAAGATTGACATTATCTTTGTTGGAGATTCTCTGGGAATGGTGGTTTATGGAGAACAAAACACTCTAAACGTGAGCATGGAGCAGATGGTATATCACACAAGGGCAGTCGCAAAGGCCGTTAAAAGAGGGCTCGTTTTGGCTGATATGCCCTTTATGAGCTATGAAGTCAGCGTAGAAGAGGGTATGAGAAATGCCGCCCGATTGATTCAGGCGGGAGCGGATGCGGTGAAGATTGAAGGAGGTTACGATCACAGGAGGCTTGTGAAAAAGCTCGTTAGAGGGGGAATACCTGTCATGGGGCATACTGGTTTGACTCCTCAAAGATACCTCCGCCTGGGGGGATATCACATAACAGGAGAGACCGAGGAAGAGATTGAGGAAATACTTAGGGACGCAAAAGCATTGGAAAAGGCAGGGGCTTTTGCAGTTGTTTTGGAATTTGTTCTGGCAGATGTTGCCAAGTTAGTAACTGAAGAAGTCAAAATACCAACAATAGGAATTGGTTCTGGTCCTTACGTGGATGGACAGGTTTTGGTGTGGCACGACCTTCTCGGGATCTATGAGCATATACCTCCCTTTGTAAAGAAATACGCGGATTTGAGGGATATAATTCAGCTGGCACTTGAGAACTATAGGGATGAGGTCAAAGAGGGCAAATTCCCGAGTGGGGAATATTATTGGGAGTTCCTTGATAAGGATGAGTTTGAAAAAAAGAGAAGAAAAGTTATAGAGCGTCTATTGGGGGGGACATTTGATGAAGAGGAGATTTAAAGTTCGTGAAGACCTTTTCACCCTCGAAGTGCCTGGAGGTTATGCAGACAAAATTGAAACTGGGTCAGGATTCCTTGACTGCTCCCTTGGTACAAATCCATTTGGAACCTCCGAAAAGGTGAAAGAAAAGCTGAAAGACCTGGATATTGACCTCTCTGCATATCCGGATGTAAGGTATACTCATCTCAGAAATGCCCTCGCTGGTTACTGGGATATAGATGAAGAGAGCATTTTCTTCGGCGCTGGAACCATTGGGTGCTTTGAAAAGGTGAACAAGTTTGTTATAACTCAAGGCTCCAAGGTGTTTGGAATTTCTCCCCAGTATACGAGATATATAAGTGATGTACTTGCCATGGGAGGTTTTTATAGAGCGGTTCCCTTAAAGAAAGAAAACAGATTTAAAATCGATGTTGGTGAGGTCGTAAATGCCCTCAATTCGGATTATTCCCTTTTTTATCTCGATAATCCCCACAATCCCACCGGGCAGGCGCTAAGGCTCAAAGAAGTTGAGGAAATCGTTCAAGATGCTGAGAGAAAGGGAGTTCTGGTTCTGGTAGATGAAGCCTATGGAGACTTTATTGAAAAAGAAGAGTCGACAATAAACCTTGATTATGATAATCTGATAGTTATACGCTCTTTTTCGAAGGGCTTTGGATTGGCATCTATGAGGATAGGTTACGCCGTTATAAAAAACCGAAATCTCGGGGAGCTTTATAGAAAGGTGGATTTGCCATTTCCGATAAGCAGGATTGGGGAGATCTTAGCGGTTGAAGCACTTAACGACGAAAAATTTCTAAATGAAAGCAGGAAAAAGGTAGCCTTCATAAAAAAGAAGATTATCAACGCCCTTAAGAGAGAATTCCAAATAGCTGAAACTCACATGCAGACTCCAATAATGCTTTTGTGGGGCTCTGGGGATACTTATCACTATTTCCTTCAAAAGAAAATATTGACTGTGAGGGGTTCAGTCTTCAGGCCTTTGGATGATTCCTATGTGCGCCTTAGGGTTCCAGAAAAGGCAGAGGAGTTATTAAGCAGGCTCTTTTAATTCACTTTTAATTCTGCTAACCATAAAGGTTCCGAGGGTTATGAGAATGAAACCTGCAAGATGATAAACGGTAAACCTTTCTCCCAGAAGAATCGCAATCCCTATGGCAATAGCTGGTGCAGGTGTTATTATGGCTGTTGCCTTTGAGAGATTTATTCGCTTTATTGCGAGATACCATATCACTTGGCCAAATGAGAGTATTAGGCCTTCGGCTATGGCAATCTTTGAGAACTCAAGTCCAGATGGAAGTGCAAGCAAAAAAAGCAAGAGGCCTCCAAAGGTGTTTCTAAAAGCCGCTATAAGAAATGGAGTGTATGGAAGTTTTTTTGCTATCACATGTCCGCTCTGCCAGAAGAGAGGGACTAGTAAGAGAAGTAAATCTCCTTTTCTTGGAATTATTGCTCTTCCCTGCGTTATCACCAGAAATAAGCCACCAAGGATTGAAAATGACCAGAAGAGTTGCCCTTTGGTTATCTTCTCCTTCAGGAAAATATATGCGAGAACGAATGAGAAAAGGACTTCTGCTCTTGTTATAAGGGATGCATTTATTGCGGTGCTCAATCGAGCCCCGTACGAGTAGGCTATATAAGCCAGTGCAGTTCCAAACACGCCTACCAAAAAAGCCCTTGGGATATATTGTGGATTTTCTTTTGCTTCTCTCCAGCTCGAGGTGAGTAAAACGATTGGCCAGAGTATTAAAGATGCTATAAGGGCAGAAAATGCCGCAAAGCTCATTGGATTTGCAGGGTTTGCCTTAATTATCACTGGCTCCATTCCGTAGAGAAACATGCCGAGAAGGGCCAAAAGGGTTCCTTCAGTCTCTTTGTTCATCCCATCCACCCAGAAGGATGAGATTTCTCTTATATAATTCGAGAATAAAGGTTATAAGCCTTTCGTATAGCGGCTCAGCACTTTCTCCAAATTTCTCCTTTACCTTTTTCCCTATTTGCTCTATTGTTCTTGTGCCGTCACAAAGTCCCCATACAAAAACTCCTATCTCATCGAGCTCTATCCTTCTGTGATCCCCATGAAGTTTTCTTGCGAGAAAATCCAGTTTGGACGTCATGGGGATTAAGAGGTAATATTTACCTTTGATCTTCTTTAGCTCAATTCCCTCATTTCTCTTAGGGATAAGCTTGAGGTGATTTTCCATGCTTTATTCACCAATGGAGATGAGAAGAAGGGGTTTATAAGGATGTTGGCGCCGGGGCAGGGATTTGAACCCTGGTGCGCAACGCGCACGGGATCTCGAGTCCCGCGCCTTCCCAGGCTAG
>JAGGWM010000007.1 GCA_021157445.1 Thermococcus sp.
AAATCAATAAGGAAGCTCATAGTGCTTAACCACTATCTCATCTATTCCTATTTTTTCTAAAGCACTCAGCGGGACTTGCATTGAAACCTGCACTATTCCTGGAAGTCTTCCAATCTCCACGACTTTTGCAGCTCCTTTATGACCAAAGCCTCCGCAAAGTTCAATTGCCCCTATACCATCATTTACAAGTTCCTTTGCGATTTTGCATGCCTCTTCATAGTTCTTCACGCCAACAACATGGAGCTCTACAGCTGGCGTCTCAACAACGGCTCTGTGTTTCTTGGGATCTGCTTCAGGAGCTAAAAATATGAAAGCTGCCCTAAGCTTACCCATTATCTCACCCCCATATCTTCCAATTCACTCCTCCCAAGACCATGCGGGTGGAAATCCCGTTCTTTTAGAGGGGAAGCAAAGAGGTATTGCGAATCCCCAATGAACCCCTGCATAAGCCAGTACAAATGCCTGCATGAGATAATATGTGTCATCAGGGCCTGTAGGAGGCCATATGTGCTTCGTTACTGCAACGCTGACAAGAACTGCAATTATCTGAATTATGATAACTCCAATGAAGCCTATAATAGCTCCTAACGTCGGTGGCTTTATCCTTCTCCACGGCCATCCTTCAAAGATCACGAAAACGCTCCAGTTAAAGCTGCACCCAGCTCCAAACCATATTAGGAAGTAGAGAGAGTAACCACCTATTAATGAGGCATATGGGGCCTCCAAAGAGAAGTTAAAGTGGCCTAACAGTGATGCAATTGCCACTATTATGAAGACAACTGCCAAATTTATAGTCCAGAAGGCTATGCCGGTCTCATAACCTTTCATATTCTTGCCCCAGTAGGCTATAATACCCGAGCCCAATAGCCATTGAGTGGGAATAAACCACCAAGCAGGTATGAGTCCAGGATCGGGCAGTACTATCATTGTTGTTACGACCAGAGAGTACCACAGTAGCAGATCTAACACTGCTTTTTTAGGAGCCGGTGTTTCTCCCCATAGATGGAATGAAAAGTCTGTCACTACTACCCAGAAGAACAATCCCGCAAGTATTGGAAATCCATAGGTCTGAAGATCTACTAGCTTGCTTGCTAAGTACCAGCATATCACTCCCAAAATCCACGCCACGCCGAGCATTGTGACTCCACGGGTCCACCAGTTCTCAATTTTGTTGAAGGGCCAGTAGCCCCACACCACGAATGCAAAAACCCACCACAGAGCCCATAAGTATGTTCCAACGATGTCAAGCCATTCTGCCCCACAAATGGAAACTCGTGTGAATATTAGGTGTCCAATCCACCAATTCAGAACGGAAGCTATGATAACCGCCAGCATTACTGGCCAGTGATAACCCCATTTTTTACCTTCTTTTACCTTTTCGGCCGTTTTTATCACCTTCAAATCTTTTCTATCATCATTCACAACAAAATAAAATCAAAAAGGAAACTCAGACACAAATTCACTCAATCCATGGGATCTTAGCCCCAGGCGGATACACAGCATCAGGTTTGGGCCACTTGAATTCTTCTGGAGGCTTATAGATTTCGGCGATAAACTTCAGATCTTTCTCTGTAGTTAGGTATGAAATCGCACCACGTCCCCCCCTGCAGGATTTTATGTCCCTTTGAACGGAAGAACTCCATGGCTTTGTCGTAATCTTCAACTGCGAATGCTACATGGTGTAATCCCTCTCCGTGCTCCCGCAGAAATTCCGCATAAATGCTTTTATCGTCTTTGGGTTCTATAAGCTCCCACTGAACTTTTCCAATGTCGCACAGGGCAAGACGCATACCGCAATCTTCTCTCTTGTCTCTAATGATTATGTCTTTTACGGTTTCAGGATTGAACTCATAGATTGCCCAAGGACCTATTCCATACTCGTCGTAATAGGTCTTAACTGCCTCATCTAAATTTTTTACAACAACGGCCACTTGAAGCACATCCGTAAATATCGGCTTCTTTTCCATCTATCCTTCCTCCAATGCCTAATTTTCAATTTGAATAATAAAAATCCGAAAAGACCAAAAATTAAAAGGAGAGAAATAGAAAGGGTCAGAGAATCTCCCTAATAGCCTTTTCAATTTTCTCTGTGCTTGGTATCCACTCCTTCTCTAAGGCGGGGCTGAATGGGACTGGCGTTGCTGGAGCAGTGACCAGTTTAACTGGTGCTTTTAGACGGTCAAATGCTTTATTAACTGCAAGAGCAGCTATGTCAGTTGCAAAGCTGCATCTTGGATAGGCTTCATCAACAACTACAAGCTTTCCGGTCTTCTTTATGGAGTTTAGAATTGTCTCCTCGTCTAGCGGAACAAGGGTTCTTGGATCAATAACTTCAACACTTATTCCTTCCTCCTCAAGTTTTTTCGCAACTTCCAAGGCCCTATGAACCATTAATGCTGTTGCTACAACTGTCACATCTTTTCCTTCTTTTTTGACGTCAGCCTCCCCGAGGGGAATTGAATAAGGCTCCCCTGGAACCGGACCTTTAACGCCGTAGAGCATCTTATGTTCAATGAAAATGACCGGGTCATCGTCTTCAATTGAAGAAATTAAGAGCCCCTTGGCATCATAAGGCGTGGAGGGATAGACCACCTTCAATCCCGGAACGTGGACAAAGAGAGCGTGAAGAGACTGTGAGTGCTGGGCAGCAGCAGAAGCCCCGGCTCCAGAAACGGTCCTAATGACTATCGGGATCTTGGCTTTCCCCCCAAACATGTACCTTATCTTTGCCGCTTGGTTGTAAATCTGGTCATAAGCCACTCCAAGGAAGTCTATGAACATTAACTCCACAACTGGTCTCAATAATCCCGAAGCAGCAGCTCCTACTCCGGTCCCTATAAATCCGCTCTCAGCAATAGGTGTGTCTCTTACCCTCTCCTCACCGTATTTCTCTAAAAGACCCTTTGTAACGCCAAATATTCCGCCATACTGTCCTACGTCTTCACCCATAACAACAACTTTGGGGTCTTTGGACATCTCGTAATCCAATGCCTCATTAAGGGCCTCTGCAAAGGTGATTTCTCTCACCATTGCCATACTAACACCCCCTTGGTTGGGGTTGAGAACACATCTTCGAGAACTTCCTCCGGCTTGGGCCATGGGCTTTCTTCAGCAAACTTAATTGCCTCTTCGATTTCTTTCTTTACCTTCTCCCTGATAGCATCAAGTTCTTCCTTGGTTAGGAGACCTTTCTCAAGAATCGTCTTCTCAAAAAGCACTATCGGATCTTTGTTCTCCTTCCACCATTCTACTTCCTCTTTTGATCTATATACCTGAGGATCTCCCTCAAAGTGTCCTCTGAACCTGTAGGTTTTGGCCTCTATTAATGTGGGCCCTTCTCCGTTTCTAGCTCTCTCTATTGCTTCTTTAGCCACTTCGTAAACTGCAAAGACATCCTGACCGTCTACACTAACCCCAGGAATTCCATATGCGGCAGCCCTCTCAGCAACGCTCTTTATGGTCTGTTGCTTTGAATACGAGAGGGATATCTGGTAGAGGTTGTTCTCACATACAAAAACTACTGGAAGTTTCCATATTGCGGCGAGGTTTATTGCCTCGTGGAAGTTCTGCTGATTAGAGGCGCCATCTCCAAAGAAAGCCACGGCAACGTTGTCCAAGCCGTTTAGCTTTATTCCCAATGCCGCACCAACCGCGTGTGGAATGCCTCCACCGACTATACCGTTTGCCCCCAATTCACCTACATCCAAATCTGCTATGTGCATTGAGCCTCCTTTTCCCTTACATATTCCAGTGGCCTTTCCAAAGAGCTCGGCCATTGATGCCTTGATGTTCCCTCCTTTTGCAATAAAGTGACCATGTCCCCTGTGTGTACTCGTTATGAAGTCTTCTTTCCTTAGATGAGCCATCACTCCAGTTGCTACAGCCTCTTCTCCGACGTAGAGGTGAACAAAGCCAGGTATTTTGCCCTGTGCAAAGAGCTCTGCAACCCTTTCCTCATGCTCCCTAATCTTCACCATCGTTTCATAAATCCACAACAGCTTTTCTTTTGGTATTTCCGGCATGTTTATCCCTCATCTTCAGTTTATATTCGAAAAGAACTTATTTGGAAAATAACAGAATAATGATTTCACTAAAAGCCTAAATTAGACATTAGTGTTTTTTTGTATTTAAAGTATATATATCTTTCTATTCATGCTCCCAAAACTTTATTAAGATCAAATAAAAAAGAGTGATATGGTGATTGTATGTCAAAAATGAATGTCATTATGCCAAAATTGGGTATGACAATGAAAAAGGGCACTATCGTAGAGTGGAAGAAAAAAGTTGGAGAGAAAGTAGAGAAGGATGAGGTCATTGCTATAGTTGAGTCCGA
The DNA here is from genome assembly GCA_021157445.1 of Thermococcus sp. Lineage (GTDB taxonomy): Archaea > Methanobacteriota_B > Thermococci > Thermococcales > Thermococcaceae > Thermococcus_A. The sequence continues at coordinate 4,334 of JAGGWM010000007.1, forward strand.
AAAATTAACCGGAGAAGTCAAAGCCCCAGCATCAGGAGTTTTAGCGGAGATATTCCACGATGTTGGAGATGAAGTTCCCGTTGGGGAGGTAATAGGGACAATAGAAACTGAGGGGAGCTGAATTGGTGAGTGAGGAAATAAAAATAATAGCCGAGCAGTACGATATTGACCTTTCAAAAATAAAGGGATCCGGCCCGAACGGAGAGGTCACATTAGAGGATCTGGAAAAATACATAAAAGAGCATTTCTTCCCAAAGGTGAAAGAAGAGAGAAAGGTATTTGGAATAAGGAAGGTCATAGCGGAAAGGCTTTCAAAAAGTTATAGAGAGGCCGTTCATGTTACCTTAAACATGGAAGTGGAGAAGGACAACCTCATTAAGATGAGAAAGGAACTTGCTGAGAAGCTTGGCATAAAACCCTCCTACACAGTTCTCATGCTAAAATGTATTGCAAAGGCCATTAGGGATTTCATAGAGATCAACGCAACAATGGAAGAAGGAAAGATAACGATCTATGAGAACATAAACATAAACGTGGCTGTTGACAGCCCAATAGGTCTTATCACACCGGTAATTAGGGACGTTGATAGAAAATCCCTCGAAGAACTCTTACAGGATTATGCAGATATTGTTGAAAGGGCAAAAAGTGGCAGACTTAAGGAGAAGGACTTTGTTGGGGGGACTTTCACAGTAACGAACCTTGGAATGCTTGG
>JAGGWM010000015.1 GCA_021157445.1 Thermococcus sp.
ATGTTTGGATTGAAAAGAAAATTCCCATCTTATCCATTCCATATCCTAAAGCGCTTAGATAGAACGGCATTATGAATACGGAGAATTGGAGGAATAACTGGCCGGCTGCATTGGCCGCTATTAGCAGCTTCGCGTCTCTGTTGTAGCTTCCAAGCATGGTTGAATTATATATCATAGCGTTTATAAGCTTATCGAAATGAAACAGAAAAGCTTAAATATGCTCCCGACACGCCCCAGATGGATAAAATAAGAAGAGATATTCTAATCGGTGCTATAATCAGAGCACGGTAAAATAAGCACTCTTCAAAAATTAAAGGGAAAAGATTAAGCTTTAGACATAAATTCATCCACAGCTTTCTCCGTGTGTATATAGTCCTTCCCTGCCAGTATTATAACTTTAAAGTCTGAATTGTTTAAAACCCATATATCCGACCTCCTCTCCGTCCTGAAGGGAGAGGTAGGTCACTAATGTTTCCTTAGCCTATTAATTTTTTCAGAAGATTAATCAAGGTTAACAGGGAAATACCAACGAATATTCCTTTGAGATACTTGGGATCCATTTTAAGGGCAGTTTTAGCACCTAACCACGAACCTGCAATGACAGGGAAAATCAAGAACATTCCAATAGAATAGTCGACGTTTCCATTTTCTGCATAGTTTATAAAGGCAACAAGATTGTTGAAGAAAATTATAACCTTTGCCATCGCGTTTGCCTTTAAAAGCTCCAGTCTAAAGAACATCCTCAAGAAAGAAATAACTACAAGTGTTGATGCTATTCCTAAAACACCTATGTAAATGCCAATTGCAAGCCCTACAATGGATTGGAGCAATTTACCCTTAAATATTGGCTTTCCTTGCGGCTCTTTTAACGTAAAATACGTCCCCATTATGAGAAACAGGATTACCACAAAGTTGGCAGTTTCTTCAGACATGCCCAACAGAAGAGCACTTCCAATGTATGAACCAATTAGAGAAAAGAGCACCATAGTCAAAGCCATTCCCAAATTTAAGATGCCCGCTTTAAGGTAGGTGAGAGAAGAAACAAGGGTTAACGCTGCAATAACCATTTTTAATGTCCCCACAGCAGTTTTTGCGGGAATATTGAGGAGCGTAAGAATAAAGAAGGTTACCATACTCCCTCCGCTCATCAAAGAACCTATGAAACCTCCAAGTCCAGCCATAAGTAAGAGAAGAACTTCTTCCATATTAACCCTCCATAGACATTTTGGCACAGAAAAATAAAAAGCTTTATTATGAATTTTCATACACTCAAATAGTGCGATGATGAATGAATCCAATGCTGAAGAGATGATTGACCCCAGAGTGGCTGAGCGTGAAAAAAATGGAGAGTGAACTCAAAAAGCTAAATGAGAATATGGCAAAGCTCTCCAAACAGATGGATGAGATACAGGAGGAGCTGGATAAGAAAAACAAGCCCGATAAACTTGGATGGGATGACGTGGTTTAGGAAATTATTGGTGCAGTGACGTTTTCTCTTCCGTTCCTTTTTACCGAGAAAAATGGGATATAGCAAAAACGATAGACATATGGCGAACACTTGCTATCTTTCTAATGACCCTTTTCATGGCTTACCTCTTTATTTCAAAGACAACCCCCATCTTTCAGCTATAACAAAAGTAAGAAAGGCCTTAAAGTCGAAGAAACCAAAGTTGTTCCCCTTTTAATCGGAACCAAGATAGAGCTCAGCCCATGTGTGGGAGGACAAAAGCCAACTATCAAAGACTTTATGCTGGCAATTCTTGAGGGAGATAGAACATTCAAAAGGCTGGAGAGAGCTATCAACATCCTCTGCATAGACCTAAAACGAAAATTGAAACCAAAAGAAGTTATTTATTTGGCTATAGCAGCCAAGAAGTTCTGGGAAACCTTGAAGACTTTTACGAGAAGAGCATAATGAGAACCCAAAGTGGGAGGTTGAGAAAGTCCTAAAAGAAAGCAAAATATATGAGAAAATGGAAGCTTTACTCCCATCTCTCTAAAAGGTAATCCTTCTCCCTCAAGAATGTCTCTGCTCTCTTTAGAATGAGCTTTTCTGCCTCCTCCGTTGTCATGTCTTTTGTTTTTTCCACGAAGTCTGCAGTTTTTGCAAAGTAGAGCGGCACTAGGGGCTCAACATTTTTGAGTATTCCTTTCTTATATGCCACAGCTCCATCAAAGAGAACATGGCTCCAAAGGACGTCATCGAAGTCAAACGTCTTCAAGGCTTCTCTAACTTCCTCAAACGTTTCTTTTGAGAGTGCCTTCTCCAAAATCTTTTCATTCTCTTCAAAAAGATTCCTTGCCTTCTCCTTTAGCAATTCCAAAGTGACTTTGACGGGTTCTGGTTCTCTAACCTCCATCTCCCCGAAAACAGGGACAGGTTTTAGTTCTCTTGCATTTCTCCATTTATCCTCATACTTCTGCATCAGCATAAAGAGAGTTCCCACAACTTGGTTGAACATTGGCCCTAAGGAAGCTGCTGGATCCTTTGGATCGTGGATCTTAACTCCAAGTGCCGTCTGGATTACCTTGAAACCTTCTGCTATTGCAGTAGTTGTTAGAAATATGTCCACCCCAAATCTCGCCACATCGCTTTTCCAAATTTCTTCATCGCCAAGATAGGCATCTATAAGCTCTGCACTGATTCCAAAGTCTCCTCCTATTGGCTGTCTAACGTTGTACCCATAGAGAGATGCTGTCATTGGGTACGCTATGTTGTTGGTTATTGTTCCGTCGTATTTGTGCCTCAGATATAGAGGTGCAACGAAGTGATAGCCTTCCTCAATTGGCTTGGCGAATTTGTAGATCCACTCCGGGGTGATGCTTCTTAGGTCGCTATCAACAAACACCACTATCTCAGCACCTTCATCCCTTGCTATCTCTAGGACTTCTTTCATGGCGCTACCCTTTCCTGGTATTGGCCACCTGTAAACTACGCTCCTCACCTCAACTCCTTGAGGAACGGGAGTTTCCATGACAACTTTTCTCGTACCATCGGTGCTTCCACCGTCTGAATTAATAATCAACCCTCCTCCAAAATACTTCTTTAGTCCTTCCGCGGCTTGTTTAACAACATATCCAATTGTATCGGCGTTGTTATAGCTTGGAATGCCTACAATGACTTTCATTGCCCATCACCAAAATACAACCATTCATAGTGGTTTAAAATGAAAAACACTTAAATACCTTTTGGTGTGTAATAATCATGAGGGATCCCAATGGGGAGGCTGAAAGTTGGAATAATAGGATGCGGAAATATATTCCACCTAGCCCATAAAAACGCCCTTAAAAATCTAAAAGAAGTAAAAGTCGTCGCTTGCATGGATATCAAAAAGAAAAAGGCAAAAGAGGCCGCAAAAGAGTTCAATGCAAAACCCTACACAAATTTAGACGAATTTTTGGATTTGGATTTGGATGTTGTTGAAATTCTAACGCCCACATACACTCACGCTGAACTTGCTATAAAGGCCCTAAAAAGCGGCAAACATGTAATTATAGAAAAACCCATAGCTCTTACGAGTGAAGAGGCTCAAAAGATGATTAAAACCGCAGAAAAAGAAGGATTGTGGCTTCTGGTTGGCCATACAAGAAGATTTGACAAGCGGTGGGTGCAGATAAAGGAAGTCATAAAAAAGAGGAACATACTCCCAGTACAGATAAGAAAGGCAGAGGTTCAAAGATTACCATTTCCAGAGACAGCATGGTACTGGAAGCCCAATAAAGGAGGAGGCGTTGCAATAGATTTAGGCGTTCACGTTACAGACTTTCTCAGGTGGTATTTTGAAAGTGAGCCTGTGAAAATCCTTGGAATCGGGAAAGCTATAAGAAAAGAGGCAAAGGTAAATGGAACATATGACCACTTTTTAATGATGATACAGTTTGAGGGAGGGAAAACCGGCTTAGCAGAAGTAAGCTGGGCTTACTCTTATCCAGCACGTTATGGAGTTTTTTACCACCACTTAGATATTCTGGGGAAGAATGGAAGGATAAGATATACCCCCCTAGATACACCAGTGGTTGGGGTAGTAAAGAGCCACTTTGAAATGCCGCGCTTCTCTCCATTGCTTTCAGCATTCCCCGAGGCATTTGAAACAGAGTTAAAGCATTTCTTCAAAGTAATAATAGGCGAAGAAGAGCCATTGATAACTGCAAAAGACGCACTAATAGCACTCCAAATGACAGAGGTGGCAATAGAGTCTGCAAAGAGAGAAGAACCTTTGGAGTTCAAGGGGGTGGTAGAATGATAAATGTTGGAATAATCAGCTATGCCCATCCTCATGCGTTAAGATACGGAACCACTTTTGCCTCCAACCCCAAAGCGAAGCTTTACGCAATCTCCGGGGATGGAGCAAACGCCGATGTTGCAAAAACCGAAGCCCAAAAAATGAAAGCAAAATTTTACCAAAACTACGAAGCTCTTCTCAAAGAGAAGAAGGTGGATGCAGTTTACATAGCAATTGAAACCTACAGGCACAAAGAAGTTGCCATAAGAGCTGCTGAGGAAGGAAAACACATCCTCCTTGAAAAACCCATCGCTCTAACTCTCGAAGATGCCGATGAGATTATCAAAGCGGCTAAAAAAGCCGGTGTGAAGCTCATGGTGCCATTCAATCCGAGGTTCACAACACCTCTCAGAAAGGCAAAAGCAATGATAGAAGCTGGAGAAATAGGAGAGCTGGAGTATATATATTCAATCTCAGAGTATGTAAAACCCCCGATATTCCTCGAAGGCCTAGATATGAGCTGGTTCCTAGACATTAAAAAGGCAGGTGGCGGTGGATTCATGGATACTGCACCCCATGGAGTGGATTCCTTGCTCTGGCTTACAAACAGCGAACCGAAAAGCGTTTATGCGGATATAGGTTCAAAAATCTACGGATTCCCTGTAGATGACATAGGCACTGCAGTGCTGAGATTCAAAAATGGTGTCATGGCAGTTCTTAATGCTGGGTGGGGCAATCCAAAGGGGTATGCATATGGGCTGGAAATCAAATATTACATCCTTGGGAAAGAAGGATTTCTTGACATCAGAACCGCATATCCCGACTTTACTGTATATCAGGATAGGGCAGAAAAAATATACTGGGAGAGGGCCGATGTCAACGGCATTGTGGGCTCATTCTTAGAGTCAATAATAGAAGATAAAGAACCCCCAATAACTGGAGAAATTGCCAAAAAGAACTTAGAAATAATTCTAGCTGCTTACGAGTCTTCAAAAACCGGAAAGGTTATTAAACTCTGAGTTTCCATTTTTCACATTTTAAATACAACTACAAAAAGTGGTTTATATCACAAGATTTATATATTTTGAGTTAGCAAAATTAGGATGAGCAATTCAGAGGTGATAGGCCATGAGCCGAAAAGTAAGGTTAGCGGGAGTTTTGGTTTTGGTTCTTTTAGGAGCGATAGTAAGTGGATGCATTGGGGGTGAGGAAACAACAAGCCAAACCACCACAGAACAGGAAAAAATTAGCGGGTTTTCAACACAGCAAAAC
>JAGGWM010000125.1 GCA_021157445.1 Thermococcus sp.
ATAGCCGGTAGTGGCCGTGTGACCCGGCCAGTGAGAGTGAGGGTCATCCCGGTGAACTCTCACGAAGCCCCCCTCTGAGGCGGGGTAGGTCACAAGTGGAGAGACAAGCAAAGTGCGAGGTGAGAAAAATGAGAGTATTTGTTGCGGACACGAGTGTTATAGTTGATGGGAGGCTCACCCAGTATCTTAATAGGATTAACGAAAAGGTCAAGGTGATTATTCCCGAGGCGGTCGTTGCTGAGATTGAGCACCAAGCAAATGAAGGTAAGGCTATAGGACACACTGGACTGGAAGAGTTAAAAAAACTCAGAAAGCTTGCGGAGGAGGACAAGATTCTTTTAGAGTTCTATGGCGAGAGACCAGAACTGTGGCAGATTAGAAGGGCAAAAGCTGGAGAGATTGACCACATGATAAGGGAAGTTGCCAAAGAGCTTAACGCGATCCTCATCACCGGAGATCAGGTGCAGAGAGACATTGCCCTAGCAAAGGGTATCGAGGTAATCTACTTGGAGAGTAGGAAAGAGGTCAAACACAGACTTGAGGATTTTTTCGATGATCATACAATGAGTGTTCATCTTAAAGCCGGTGTAAAACCTCTGGCAAAGAAGGGAAAGCCCGGCCAGTGGAGACTCGTTCCCATACGGGATGAGGAACTTACTGATGAGGAGCTTGAAGAGATTGCGGACGATATAGTCGAAAGGGCTAAAAGGGATCCGGAATCTTTTATAGAACTTGACGAACCCGGGGCTACAGTTGTTCAATTGAGGAACTATCGTATAGTTATAGCAAAACCCCCATTTGCCGATAGGATAGAAATTACAGCGGTCAGGCCAATAACCAAATTGAGCATAGAGGATTACGACCTGAGCGAGAAGCTCCTTGAGAGGCTCATGGACAAGGCCGAGGGAATACTCATAGCTGGAGCGCCGGGTGAAGGGAAGTGTCTGCCTCCAGAAACCCCAGTACTCCTTGCCGATGGGACTTTTGCCCCCGTTTCCTCACTGCGGTCTGGAATGAGTGTGGTGACGTTCTCCCACAACAAGACTGAAGTCCAGAAAATTGAAAGGGTGTACCGGAGAGTTGAAACAAAGCTCCTCAAACTGAAAACCGCAACCGGAAGAGAGATAACCTTGAGTCCAAACCATCCGGTCTTGACGATAAGAAACGGTTTTGTTGTTTGGGAAGATGCGGGCAACCTTGAGATAGGCTCTCCCATAGCGGTTCCGAAAAAAATAGCGGTGAAGTCGGACCTTCCAAATGAGATTTGGGTTGGAGAGTTAGTCAGCGAAGGCTTCTTTGCGCGGCTAAAGGACGGAAGCGTTGTTCCCGTAAATGAAGCGTCGCCCAATGAGACGGTTAGCGTGTTCTACAGGGGGCGGAATTACAGGAGCTCACGTGAGATACCGCCCGTTATCAAGCTCAATGAAGAGTTCTTTGAATTCCTAGGCTTCATGTGGGCAGAGGGGTCAGGAAGCGTCTTTGAGTTCAACAATTTTGATGGGAAACTAATCAAACATTTCAAGCAATTGGTTAAGTCCGTGTTCAGCGTGCCGGAGGAGGACTTCTACTTTGTCTCACCGGGCAGATTGCGCGTTAGGAACTCGAAGACGATAGAGAAACTCCTCAGGGCCATGGGATACCCTGAGAAAGAAAAAGCAAGGGCGATAAAAGTCCCCCAGCTCGTCCTCAAGGCAGATGAGAGGAGAATAGCCGCCTTCCTCAGAGGAGTGTTTGAGGGCGACGGATACATCGGGAAGGAACTTGAAATAGCAACCGCGAGCAGGGACTTTGCCCAGGGAATTCACTACCTGCTCCTCCGTATAGGAATTCCATCCATAGTTTCAAAGAAAAAGGTCAAAAGCCGCTATTACTATAGGGTGCTTGTCAAAAATTCGGACGACATCAGAAGGTTTTATGAACTCGTTAGACCAAGATTTAAGGTCGAAGGGTTTGAGAGACACTTGGATACACAGGCAAACCCCAACGTGGGCACTATCCCAGCGGGTGAGACCGTGAAGGCACTCGGCCTGTTGCTCCGTAAACCCTTCAAAGACCCGCTTAAGACTTCATACTCAGCAGACAGACTGAGGAGAGTCTACCAGGAATACCTCACACTTTATAGGGATTATCTTGGGATTGAAGGAGAAGTTAGGAAGCTTATGCAGTACGCGAAGGAGCTGGGCCGGTGGAAAGAAATCGTTGAACTCGTGGATTCTCAAGTCTCAAACGGATTCTACAGAAGAAACGGAATCGATGAACAGGGGCCAAAGCTGTGGTTGAAGGGCGAAAGGAGTCCCATGTCCTCAACTATAGCCAAGCTGATAAGCGCATTTCACAGAGAGAGCGGTCTGCTTGAACGGGAAGCAAAAATATGGAAGTCTCTCAGCGATGATGTTAGGGGATTGCTAACCGTTATATTCGAGAAGATAGGGCGCTCCACATACGGAACAATGTCCCAAGCAATGCTCAGCCTTTTCCTGTCTGGGGCAGAGGTTCAGGTTCCAACGCTGAGAAAACTTATCGAGAAAGCGGTCGAGGAATACTACACAAGGGCTGAGTTCATTGAAGAGTACCTTGCCCATCTGCGCCTCATGCTCGACGAAAACATATTCTGGGATAGAGTCAAGGAGATCGAAGTCATTGAAGGGGAGTTTGAGGTCTACGACATAACAGTACCCAACCACAACTTCATAGCGGGTAGCACGCCGGTATTGGTTCACAACTCGACCTTCGCCCAGGCCTTAGCGGAGTGGTACGCGAGCATGGGCAAGATAGTTAAAACCATGGAGAAGCCAAGAGACCTTCAGGTTAGTGAAGAGATAACTCAGTATACAGCACTTGGAGGAAGAATGGAGAAAACTGGGGACGTTTTATTATTAGTTAGGCCAGATTACACGATATTTGACGAGATGAGGAAGACAAGTGACTTTAAGATCTACGCCGATCTAAGGCTGGCTGGAGTGGGAATGATCGGTGTTGTGCACGCTACAAAGCCCATAGACGCTATCCAGAGATTCATTGGAAGAGTAGAACTCGGAATGATCCCTCAGATAGTTGACACCGTAATATTCATAAAAGCGGGGAATGTTGACAAAGTTCTGACTTTGGAGTACAAGGTCAAAGTTCCTAGCGGAATGACGGAGGAGGATTTAGCGAGGCCGGTTATAGAGGTTAGGGACTTCATGACAGGGGAACTTGAATACGAGATTTACACCTATGGTGAAGAAATAAGCGTTGTTCCAGTAAAGAAAAAAGAGAAGCCACCGGCGATGAAACTCGCAGAGAAAAAGCTCAAACAGGAAATCAAAAAATTCCTTCCTGACGTTTACACAGAAGTTGAGCTTGCAAGTCCGCATAAGGCTATAATATACGCGGATGAATTTGACATTCCCGCAATAATAGGTAAAAAGGGCAAGAGAATCAGCGAAATAGAGAAAAAGCTTGGCATAAGTATTGACGTGAGGAGCTTTGATGAGAAACTTGCAGAACTGCCCAAGGAAAAGATACCCGTAGAAGCTGAAGAAAAGAAGAAGCAGATAGTTCTCAGGGTTTCACCAGATTTTGCAAAGAAGCCCCTCAAATTCTTTGCAGGCGAGCAGTACATTTTCACGGCCACTCCTTCGAGAAAGGGACTTGTAAAGGTTAACAAAAACACTCCAATAGGCAAAGAGCTCAAGAGAGTGCTAGATGCTGGAATTGAGCTTTGGGCTTCCCTTTAATCTTTTTCTGGCTCAGTTGCGAGGGTACTCATCACCCTTCAGCTAGCGAAATTCTCTTCATCGCCCGAAATTTTTATATCTTTGATTCTTTAAGTGTCTTTTGATGAGGCTGATCTTGGCGTCCCAAAGCCCCAGAAGAAGAGAAATACTGGCCAAGTTCTTTGAGAATTTTGATGTTATTCCAAGCAGGGCTAGTGAGGAATCCACCGCAAAAACACCGGAGGAGCATGCCGTTGAAGTAGCGAGGAAAAAGGCCCTTGATGTTTATTTGAGATATGGTGGCACCGTTGTGGGTGCGGACACAATAGTTGTTCTCAAAGACAGAATCCTTGGAAAACCTAAAAATGAGGAAGAGGGCAGAAAAATGCTTAGGGAGCTAAGTGGAAAAGTCCACAAAGTTGTAACCGGCTACTGCATAATTCACAAGGGAAAAGAGATTACGGGATATGTTGTTACCGAGGTTAAGTTCCGTGAGCTCAGTGAGGAGGAGATAGAGTGGTATGTTTCCACGGGTGAGCCTCTCGACAAGGCAGGTGCGTATGGAATTCAGGGAAAAGGCGGCATTCTGGTGGAGTGGATAAAGGGCGACTACTACAATGTTGTTGGCTTTCCAATGAGAATAATCCTTGAACTTAAAAATCTGGGATTTAAACTCTCATAAGAGTTCCGAGAAAAGTAAATCCTCTTTTTTACCGCCGGCTTTTTTGAAAGCCTTTAAACTCCAGCTTATGCTTCCAACGTCTCTTGGCTGATGGGCATCGCTTGCAAAAGTAAGCTTGACTCCCTGCTTTATGCACAGCTTTATGAAATCCAACTCCGGCACCCTGTAGCGGGAACTTATCTCAAAGGCCTTCCCATACTCCGCTGCAAGGTCAACGATTTCCCTGTATTCCTCCATTGAGGGATAACCGATGTAGGGGAAAACGTTTCCAAAGTGCCCTATTATATCTATGTTCTCATCCCGGATGGCAAGTTTTATGAGTTCGAGATACTCATCGCATCTCCCGGGGTCAAAGTAAAGGTGAACGGAGCCTATTACATAATCGAGCTTTTTTCTAAAGTCATCACTTATATCGGCTCCCTCTGAGAAGATATTAGCCTCTATCCCGGCCAGCACAGGTATCTCGCTTTCTTTTTTAGCCTGCTCTATGAGAGAAAGGTATGAGTTGAGCAAATGAGGGGTGAAAAAATGTATGTGGTCGCTAATTCCAACAATCTTTAGCCCCTTCCTCTCAGCCTCGGCTATATTGTCCCTTATATATCCAATTCCATCAGAAAACCTTGTGTGAGTGTGGAGATCCATCA
>JAGGWM010000126.1 GCA_021157445.1 Thermococcus sp.
CACTGTCCCTTTCCGCAATATCCAGGGAATTCAATTTTAAGGTCTTTTCCAATTGCCCTTATATTTTTGAGGACATCCAGAATCTTACCTGAGAGCGCAACATCCCTTATTGGTGTTTTTATCTCCCCGTTCTCGATTATATAGCCTTCCTTAGCACCGAACATAAAGGTGCCGTTTGCTATATCCACCTGCCCGCCTTTGTCTCCTATGAGATACAATCCGTTCTTAACCTCTTCAAGCATCTCTTCAAAACTCCAGTCTCTTGGTTCTATATAGGTGTTGCTCATTCTAACTAGAGGTTGATAGTTATAGCTCTGAGCTCTTCCATGGCCATTTGGTTCTAAATTAAAGAAAGCGGCTGTTTCTCTATCAAGGAGGTATTCCTTCAAGATTCCGTCTTTTATGATCTCAACTCTTCTCCCCTTAATTCCCTCGTCATCATAAAGATAAGAGCCAAATTTTCCTTTCAGAGTAGGATCGTCCACAACGGTAAGCTCCTCAACGGCTATCTTTTCTCCGAGCTTCCCTTCTAATATGCTTTCCCTATTTTTGACCGCATCACCCTCTGCCGCGTGTCCAAGGGCTTCGTGAATGAAAACCCCAGCAAGTTCGGGGTCAATTATTACATCAAACTCCCCCGAGGGTGGCAGGGAGGAATTCAAAAGCCCCTTTGCTTTGTCTTTAACAAAAGAAGTCCAGTATTCAAAATCCACTCCCTCTATAATCTCCCATCCTGAAGTGCCTCCAAAGACTTTCCAGTAGGTTTGCATGTCGTTGCCCCTCTTTGCGGTGACAGAGAAGCTCAAACGAATTCTAGGAATAGCTGTTCTGATTTCACTCCCAATAGAATTAAAATAAAATTGCTCCTTTATTCCATCACCATAGGCTATCTTTCTATTCGGTAGGTTTTCTCCCATTAGCAGAGAGTCCAGCTCTTTTAAAAGGTCTATCTTTTCCTCCAGATCCACTTCAGAAAAAGGCTTCTTAACCCTAATTTCCGCATTGTCCCTAACCGGGTCTCCGGTATATATTTTTGAATTGCCTTTTGTGGCCTTTGCAATTTTCATTGCAGTCTCGATTGCTTTTCCCGCTCTTCTCATGTCGTTTGCCGAGGAAAAACCCCAGGAACCGTCAAAAGCCCTAACGCCAATCCCTATTTCTATATTTGAAGAGATGTCCTCAAAGTGGGAATTTTGCATCTCAATGTGGGTTGCGCTTATTTTGGCTATTCTAACCTCGTAGTAAGGCACGCCATATTTTTGACTGAGTTCTTCGGCTTTTTTGATTAGCTTTTCAATTTCCATAGAACCCCCAAAGAAGAGAACCGAGCAGGGTTTATATTGTTTTTGGAAAAGGAGAAGAAAAGAGAAAGCTCAATAGTCGACTTCTCCCTTTCTCTTAAACTCTTTGTACATCCTCCATGTTATAATTGGCTTTTTAGTTGCAAGAACATCGTCTACTCTTCTAACTGCCGTATTGTGTGGAGCACTCTTAACTATCTCTGGATTAGTATAAGCCTCTTCGCTGATCCTCTTAAGTGCCTCAACATAGGCATCGAGTTCTTCTTTGCTGACGGTTTCCGTTGGCTCAATCATTAATGCTTCATGCACTATTAGGGGGAAGTAAATTGTTGGAGCATGCAATCCAAAGTCGAGCAATCTCTTGGCAACGTCCAGAGCCTTAATTCCCATCTCTTTTCTCATTGGCTCTGCTGAAAATACTACCTCATGCTTTCTGAGCTCTTTGTGAGGCAGCTCGTATCCCCTCGTACCCTTTAGCTTTTGTGTAAGGTAATTGGCATTAAGCACTGCAATTTCAGCCACTTCCCTAAGCCCATCTCTTCCCATGATCTTAAGATAGGTGAGCGCCCTAACAAGCACTGCAAAGTTACCATAAAATTCTTTGACCTTTCCTATACTCTTCGGCAGGTCGTAGTTGAGATAGTACTTCTCTCCGTCAAATTCAACTAGTGGAACTGGCAGATAGTCCACAAGATGCTTCTTTACTCCTACGGGTCCTGCTCCAGGACCACCGCCTCCGTGAGGTGTCGAAAATGTCTTATGGAGGTTTATGTGAACAACATCAAAGCCCATGTCTCCGGGTCTTATCTTGCCGAGAATTCCGTTTAAGTTTGCGCCATCATAGTAGAGCAATCCACCGGCTTTGTGGACTATTTTTGCTATCTCCAAGATGTCCTCTTCGAATATTCCCAAAGTGTTGGGATTTGTGAGCATTATTCCGGCTGTCCTTTCGCTTACTGCATTTTCCAAAGCCTCTAAATCAACCATGCCTTGTTCGTTTGAGGGAATTTCTATAACTTTAAAGCCAGCCATTGCAGCTGAGGCAGGATTCGTACCGTGAGCTGAATCCGGGACTATTATTTCATTCCTTTGGGCCTCTCCCCTGTCAAGGTGATATGCCCTTATTATCATAACCCCTGTAAATTCTCCATTCGCTCCAGCTGCGGGCTGTAGGGTAAAGCGATCCATTCCGGTGATTTCTTTAAGCCACTGCTCAAGTTCCCACATTATCTGCAAGGCACCTTGAACCGTTCTCGGGTCTTGATATGGATGAATAAAGGCAACCTTCGGGTGGTTTGCAAATTCCTCATTTATTTTGGGGTTATACTTCATGGTGCACGAGCCGAGCGGATAAATGCCCGAGTCAACGCCATAGTTCATCTCGGCCAGCCTTATATAGTGTTTGACGACCTCTGGTTCACTAACCTCAGGGAGTTCGAGGCTTTTTCTCATTAAATCTTCTGGGATTTGAACTTCAATGTCTTCGACGGGCTCAGGAAGGGTAAATCCAACTCTTCCCGGCTTTGAGAGTTCAAAAATTAGGGGTTCATCCCATTTGGCTTGTCTGAACATCTTTATCACCTCATAGCTCCGCCTCGTTTATTATCTCTCTAACATTCTTCACAAGTGCCTCTATCCACTCTCTCCTTGTTGTTTCGGTCACTGCCAGTAGAGCAGTCTCGCCGAGCTCTGGGAAGTATGGTTTTAGATAGAAGCCGCCGTGTATTCCTCTTTCAAGTAGCCTCTCGTGGATAATCGGGTAGGGAATCTCAAATGTGGCCGGGACGTCTTTGAAGTTAATCGCATCAAACGATATTTCGGCAACTTCACTCAATCTCTTCTTGAAATACGCTGTGTTCTTTAGAATTATTTCTCCAAGCTTCTCAAGGCCCTTCGGCCCGAGAGAAGCTAGGTGAATTGCAGCCGCGACGGCTACAAGGGCTTCGTTTGAACATATATTCGATGTGGCCTTGGCCCTCCTTATGTGTTGTTCTCTTGTCTGGAGTGTCATCACAAAGGCTCTCTTACCTTCTGTATCCCTTGTCATTCCTATAATTCTCCCCGGCATCTGCCTTATGAGGGCTCTCTCATTTTTAGTGGCAAATATTCCGGCTCTGGGACCTCCAAAGTTTAATGCACTTCCGAGAAATGACGCCTCTCCTACCACAATGTCTGCTCCCAAGCTACCGGGAGCCTCTATTATCCCCAAAATCGTGGGATCTACGCCGACTACAAAGAGGGCGTCGTTTTCGTGGGCAATTTCCCCGATTTCTTTTATTTGCTCCTCAATTATTCCAAAGAAGTTAGGAAGCTCAACATAAACTCCAGCGGCATTTTTTGCCTTTTCCTTTAACTCCTCAAGATCAACCTGCCCTTTCTCGTTCCACTTTACGTATTCTATCTCTATATCTGCTCCCTCTACAAAGGTCTTGAGAACCATGTTTCTCTCGGGATGGATGTGTTTTGGAACCACAAACTTATTCTTTTTCTTGACCCTAGCCGCCATCCTAGCGGCCTCACCAAGGGCAGTTCCCCAGTCATACATTGAGGCATTTACAATCTCCAGACCCACAAGCTCCCCAATCAAACTCTGGTATTCGAAAAGTGCCTGCAGCATTCCCTGGCTTATCTCTGCTTGGTAGGGGGTATAGGAGGTTATGAACTCGCTTCTCTCTATGAGATGCTTCACATGAGCCGGTACGTAGTGGAAATAGGCCCCGGCGCCAAGAAAAGTTGGCATCTCAAGGACGGTCTTGTTTTTGTTGAGAATCTCGTTCATCTCAAGGAAAACTTCGTACTCGCTTTTGCCTTCTGGAAGATTAAACTCCTTGACAAAACCTTTTGGAACATCAGAGAAAAGGTCTTCAATGCTCTTAAAGCCAATTTCCCCGAGCATTTCCTCCTTGTGTGCTGAGTTTGGAATGTAGTGTTTACCCATTTTCATCACCCTTTTGAAATTATCACCTGAATATTTTGTTTCACTAAAATATATGCTTTGTGGAGAGCAAAACTTAAAGGCAAGTAGCACCCATTGAGCTTTAGCGGTAGAATAAAAAGGGGGATTTAATGATGATAATTGCCTTTGATTTCGATGGAACGCTTGTGGATAGCTACTCCGTTATAGAGGAGGCATTTAGAAGGGCATTAAAAAAGCATTTTCCTTGGCTTCCTTTTAAAGGTTTATTTGCTAAAATCCTCACTAGGGTAGAACTTTATTTTGAGCGGCCCAAATTTGGAAAGCATACAGGCAAAATAAAGCAGCCAAGATTTTTCAGGACTAAATTCGCCCGCACATGGTTTAAAGAAAGGGCAAAACTCTCAAAGCCAATTGACGATTCCAAAGAGTTATTGAAAAAGCTTAAAGAAAAGGGGCATATTGTGATATCTTTCTCCGCGGAGGACTTTTTGGACGGGATGAAAGAATACAGGCTGAGGATAGGGGGCTTTTATGAACTTTTTGATGATGTGATAATTTTTGGAAGAGATATGGCTCTCTGTGAAGCCTTCCAGCTCGTCAGGGAAAGATATGGAGATGAAATATTTGTATGGGTTGACGACAAACCATGGCGCTTTATAGGGAGGGGAGACGAGAATACTGAATACGTGTGGTACTATTTCCCCCCAACGGCAAAATACGTCACCAAAGAGATTCTAGATCAGATCCCACATCTTCACGTTATCCAAGACCTCTGGAGCATCTTTGACGTAATAGAGAGAATTAAAAGTGAGAGAAGTTAATCTCCGCTTATATACTCAAAGGGTATCATCGATGCGATTCCACCAGCTTTAACTCCCAACCCAAGTTTAAATATTTTTCGGTTAGCCTAACAAAATTCAATATGTTTAAAAATACTGATGAAGAGTTTCAACCATGCATGAGCTCCTTCCCCAGAAGGGCCTTAGAATTGGAAATTCAATTGTGATAGCGGATCTCCACATTGGATACGAGGAGAGCATGGCAAAGGGGGGCGTTTATCTTCCAAAAGTCTTTAAACAAATGCTTGATTCTATTGTTGCCCTTCTCAAAGAAGAGCGGCCAAAAAGATTAATAATAAACGGTGACCTCAAGCACTCGTTCACTCCACTTAGACGTGAAAAGTTTGAGCTTAAGGCGTTTTTTGAGCATACTCTTCCCTTCGTGGAGGAGGTGGTTGTTGTAAGGGGAAACCACGATGTGGGAATAAGCTGGATCAGGGGACTTGGTGTGGAAATTGTTGATGAAATTGACCTCAAAGGGTGGAAAATAGTCCACGGTCACAAGCTTGTTGAGGGGGAAAAGTTTATCATAGGCCACGAGCATCCGGCGATCCGGCTTAGGGATGAAGTGGGGGCATTAATAAAGGTTCCAATCTTTTTGGTAGGGGAAACTTTGATAGTACTTCCAGCCTTTTCCCCATGGGCATACGGAAATGATATCCTTAGGGAGATCGTTTCTCCTTTTCTTAAGCACATAGAACTGTCCGGCTTTGAGGTTTTTGTCCCACTGGAAAAGGAACTCCTGAGTTTTGGAAAGCTTGGCGATCTAATCAGAGCACTCCAGAGAATCTGACCGCAAGAATTAAAATCATCAAAAAGTCAAATTTCTTTTGGTGATAACATGGATGTACTAAGTGCGATAATATTCTTTGCCTATGCTCCTGCTTTGGCAGTACTCTGGTATTTCTATCATGAGGATAAGTATGAACCAGAGCCCAAGCGATATGTTATAGCAACGTTCATCCTAGGGGGAACTCTATCGGTTGGAGTTGCAATGATCTTGGAAGCTTTTTTAGTACAGGGAGAATTTGGATATGCTCTCTTACCAGCAACCGCATTTTATATGGCACTTGTGGCTGGTATTGTGGAAGAACCTGCAAAAGCCCTAGCCATTAGGCTTCCGTTTAGGGCAGGTCAAATGGATGGGATAATGGATGGAGTCATCTATGGTGTGGCAGCCGGATTAGGATTTGCAGCCACCGAGAATTTCTTATACGGAATTGGCTTTGGAGTTAGCACTACTATAGTAAGGGCTTTCTTAACTCCCTTAGCCCATGCCACGTGGAGTGCAATAATCGGCGTTGGATATGGCCTAAAGGCAGAGGGAAAAGCTCAAAGCCTCTCAAGTTATTTTGCCCTTGCAGTACTGCTCCACTTTCTTTGGGACTATTTTGCATTTTTGAGCCTTGCAATCCCCGCATATTACATC
>JAGGWM010000101.1 GCA_021157445.1 Thermococcus sp.
CTCCGAAAGTTTTGTCAATAGCAAACTTTGGCCATGTGGTTAAATACTTTTCGGTTAAATGCCAGAGTTCCCAAATATGTCCTAAAAACCTAAGAAGTTGAGTTTTAGTTTTAACATCTTTATGTACATTAGAAAATCTTTTTAAGGTTGATTATTACAAAAAATTGGTGATATAATGGCCATTCATCCAATTGATTACAGATATGGTAGTGAAGAGATGAAATGCATTTGGGAAGAAGAGAACAAACTTCAAAAACTTCTTGACGTTGAAGCGGCTTTAGCTAGAGCTCATGCAAAAGTTGGCAACATCCCTCAGGAGAGTGCGAACGTGATTAGCGAAAAGGCAAACATAAAATGGGTAAAAGTTGAAAGGGTCAAGGAAATTGAAGCCGAGATTCACCACGATATAATGGCTGTTGTAAAGGCTCTAAGCGAGGTCTGTGGAGAACATGGAAAATACGTCCACCTTGGAGCGACTTCCAATGACATAATAGACACCGCCAATGCCCTTCTAATTAGGGAATCCCTAGAGATTGTTTTGAAGGATTTGAGAGAACTCCGTTCAATACTTAAAAACCTCGCAAAGGAGCATAAATACACAGTGTGCATTGGGAGAACCCATGGCCAGCATGCCGTTCCAACGACTTACGGCATGAAGTTCGCCATCTGGCTGGATGAAATCCAAAGACACATAGAGAGAATCGAAGAAGCTAAAGAGAGAATTCTCGTCGGCCAGATGAGCGGAGCAGTTGGAACAATGGCATCCTTTGGTGAAAAAGGGCTTGAGATTCAACGTTTGGTAATGGAAGACTTAGGTCTTAAACCTGCGAGAATAAGCAATCAGATAATTCAAAGAGACGTCTACGCAGAGCTCATGGCTATTTTGGCCCTAATAGCCTCAACTCTGGATAAGATAGCCCTTGAAATAAGAAACCTCCAGAGAACCGAGATACTGGAAGTGAGTGAGCCATTTGGAAAGAAGCAGGTCGGCTCTTCGACGATGCCGCATAAGAGAAATCCGATAAGGAGTGAAAAGGTCAGCGGGCTTGCGAGAGTCATTTATTCCAATGTTATTCCGGCTCTGCTCAACAATCCATTATGGCATGAGAGAGACCTTACTAACTCCTCAGTTGAGCGGGTTATACTCCCAGAGACGTTTGTACTTCTGGACGAAATGCTAAAGAGCATAAAAAAGGTTTTGTCCGGTTTGGAGTTCTTCCCGGAAAACATAAAGAGAAATCTGTACTTAACAAAGAACCTGATAATGGCCGAGCCACTGATGCTCAAGCTTACGGAGAAGGGCATGGGAAGACAGGAGGCACATGAACTAGTGAGAAAACTCGCCATGAAAGCCTTTGAGGAGGGAAGGGATTTGTTGGAAGTTGTTAAGGAGAGCGAGGCTATGGTGTATCTGAGCGAAGATGACCTCAACTCCCTGAAGCCGGAAAACTACATAGGCTTGGCTCCCCAAATAGTGGATAGCATAATAGCTTACATAGAAGAAGTTGAGAGGCGGGAGAGAACTTAGCTCCTTTCGAATGCTTCCAAAATTTTTTCTTCCCCCAATGGAAGAACTAACGGTCTGGAGAGATGTTTTCTTGCATCCGGCGGCACTTCATAAATCTTTTTCTCGATTTCGCGGGGCAGCTTTTTTGGAATCAGGATTTTGGGCATTTTATGTCCACATTTCTTGCACTTCAAGTAATCCCCTTTGCTCTTCATTGTTCTCCCACATTTTGGGCATTTTGGTTTTTCATAGGTTATTTTCTCGGCAAGCTTTAGCGGATAGAATTTTTCTAAGTTTAGGGTTAAGATGCCATTGAATTCCTTAACTCCTCCAGCTGCAATGATTTCGTCACCTTCAATTAGCATTCTAACGTATCTCCTGAATCCCTTGGTAGGCTCGAAGGCCGCAACTCTAATCGTTCCGGTATCATCACTCAGCTCAAAAAACACGTGCCTCCCCTTCTCCCAGTATCCTCTGCTGACTCTTCCCTTTACAATGGCACTCTCCAAGGGCTTTAATTCACCAATCTTTCTAAATCTCAAATGCTCATCGGTGTTCTGGTTTGTTTTATAAATCTGGAAGAACTCCACGGGCTCTTCAATAATGAGATTCTTAAATGCCCATAAAACCCTGTTCTTGTCTATTCCCCTAATGCCAACCAAAACAGGATCTTTTCCATGGGGAGTTATTAAGATGCTTCCTTTAAAGGGGTCAAGGTTGTCGTAGGTGAATGGATACGTCAATCTATTGGCCTCAAACACGCTCTCTTTGTTAACTATCCGTTCCTTTCCCCAAAATTCCTTTTTCCTATATGCCAGGAGTTCGTAGGTGAAGTTCCTCAATGGGTGTCCAATTGCAGCAAGGGCCCCGATTATGCCCCTGCCGAGCTTGAATTTATAAATCTCCGCATTCGTCTCTCTTGCAACTTTCTCAGCTTCCTTAATGGCAACATGTTCCCATATCGCTCTATACGTAAATTCTTCCAGCTCTTTTGGCACTTCTCCCTCCAAAAATGCAACGCCAGGATTTGTGTTCTCATGATTAAAGTCAGATAAAGATTCAACCATCTTCAAAACTAGTTTTTTTATCGCTGGCACATCGTCTTCTTCAGCTTCAAAGCTCATTGCTACGGCCCCGTTTCCTCTTGTCTTGTATGGAACGTTGGGGTTTAGACGGATGAGTTTTGGCAGGTCTAAAGGCTCCGCTATCCTGGAGATTTCTCTATACAGCAGAGCACCGAGATAAGTGGTACACATACCATTTGGGGAATCAGTATCGTCAATGCCTATGTGGAGCTTCATCATCCCTTAGGATAATGCCGAATGGTTAAAAGTTTATCCATCAATGGGAAACTTTTAAATTTTTGAGTTCCATTTATAAATGGGTATGGCAGAAAAAGAGAGATTATTGCGAATTGTTGAAAGCATATTCAGGGGAACTGGATTTAAGGTCGCTAGAATGGAGTTTAAAGGATCATGCTTTGACTTAGCGGTTAGTAGGCTCTTTCTATTGCTCTTTGTGAAGGTACTTCAAAACATTGACTCCCTTACGGAGGAGCAGGCAGAAGATTTGAAGCGTTTAGCCAAGCTTTTCGAGGCTTCTCCGCTTATCGTGGGATTAAGGTCTAAAAACGAGGAACTTGAAGAGGGAGTGGTATATGAGAGACATGGAATTTACGCTTTGAATCCTCAAACTCTCTATGACATCCTTGTGGAAAATGAGCTCCCCGCAATCTTTGCCGAAAGAGGGGGCTTTTACGTTAGGGTTAACGGCGAATATTTGCGAGAGCTTAGGGAAAGGCATGGTTATAGTATTGGGGAACTTGCAGAGCTTCTCGGGGTTTCTAGGAAGAGCCTCCAGAACTATGAGAGAGAAGAGCAGGCCATGAGCATTGAGGTTGCCCTGCGGCTTGAAGAGCTGTTTGATGCCCCAGTGGCAAAGCCTATTGATGTCCTTAACGCTAAAGTTGAGGCTAAGATGGAAGTTGAGCCAGAGACAGAACTCGAAAAGGAAATTTTCAGGCGCTTGGAAGATTTCGGAATGGGTGTTGTTAAAATCAAAAAAGCTCCCTTTGATGCCATCTCAAAGGAGGAGGGGGTAAAAATTCTAACCGGTATAAGCGAGAGAAAGACCTCATCAACTGTTAAAAGAGCCCAAATGGTAAATGAGGTTAGTAAAATTATCCAGAGTGATGGGCTCTTCATTCTCGAAAAGACTAAAACCGAGGTTGTGGGAGAAATTCCTCTCATTCCAAAGGAGAAGCTCAACGAGATCAGGGATGCTGATGAACTCATTGAAATGATTGAAGAACTCAAAAAGGAAATAAAGAGAAAGATTTTTAGCTGAAGAAGACTCTTCTCCATACTTCTCTAATTTTGTCAGCGTATTTTGATGGCGATGCAACCATGACGGCCCATCTCGGCGTTTGACGCCTCTTGAGGGCGTTTGCAAGGGGTGTAACCTTTGTTAGGGGCTTCACTTCTCCAGTATGCATTACCACTCCGATTTCCGTTGATTTTAATCTTGGCTCGGTAAGCATTAGGTCAGCTGTCGAGAATTCTATAATGACTTCTCCTTCTTTCGCTCCTACAGAATCTGCTAATTCTCTTTCAAGTTCTTGCCGCTTCTTTATATTCCTATAAACCGCCAGCAGTTCTCTTTTTTCTTCAGTAGTGAGCTCATCTGCTCCCAATAGCAGTGCCGCCTTAAACAAGTCGCGGTACTTGATGCGCTTTACGATTTCTCTTGGGTAACCTTCCAAGTCCTCAAGCTCTACAAGAACCCTGCAGTCAGTCATCTTCCAAAATTCCCAGAGATAGCCATCCTCAAGGGCAAACTCCAAGGCCCTGGTTAGCATCCCTTCTGCTATCTTCACCGTGTGATGGAAGTAGACCCTAGAGTACATTAGCGCCCTAGCCACCATCATTCCTTCAACCGCCTCTACTCCCTTCTCATCGACCACAAGTTCATTATTGTAGATTTTTATGACTTTCAAAAGCCTCTCAAGGTCGATTATTCCATGGGCGACACCGGTGTAGTGGGCATCTCTGATAAGGTAATCAAGCTGATCGACATCGACGTCTCCATGTAGTGCCTGTCCAAGATACTTTTTCTCATATTTGCCCAGAATAAGATCTGCAACTTCCTTTGGCCTGTAGCCGTAAAAGTCCAGTATCTCCGGTATGAATTGCCTCTCCTCTATCTCTCCGTCTATTATGTCGATCTTTCCAAGTATGATGTTTTGGCCGAGATGCATGTGGTCGTATTCTCTAACGTAGTGCTCATATATTTGCTCGAAGGTGTGCGAAAACGGGCCGTGACCAATGTCGTGAAGCAAAGCAGCTGTCTCCAGAAGAGTTTTTTCCTCTTCGCTGAGACCAAGCTCGGCGGCAAGCCTTTTTGCAATGTTGTATGTGCCGAGGGAATGCTCAAAGCGAGAATGATTTGCGCCAGGATAAACAAGATACGCAAGCCCCAGCTGCTTTATATTCCTCAATCTTTGAAACTCTGGAGTTTTTATGAGGTCTAATATGAGTCCGCTTACCTTCATACTCCCATGAATAGGATCGTGAATTATCTTTGGCTTCATGATTTCTCACCCAGAATAGAGTTAAGAGTCTTAAGTTAAATAATTTTGCCCCACAAAAAGAGAAAATGGAGATTAGAGATCTTTCCCGACTATGAATATTCTCTTGGTCTTCCCAGGTTTTTGAGGTAAGCCTCTTCTAACCTCTTCCGCTGGAACTGCCTCTACAACAAGCTCAGAAGACTTGGCTTCTTCCACTTCATACCTCACGGGGTTGTTGGCTTCGTATATCAGCTCTCTTATCTCATCTTCTATGCCGGGGGGCTTTTTCCCTACATATCCAACCTTTATTATGGCCTTTGGTTTTGGATTCTCTGGCGAGAGGGGGTGGTAGATTATCACGAAGTCTACCAAGAAGGGATATCTGTGAACAATGTCCATAACCTGATCTATGTGGAGCTTTGCTCCTCCAAGGCTTATGACGTCATTTGACCTCAATATATTTAGGACTTTGCCGTCAACGACTCTCGCCAAATCCCAGTTTTTGTAGTTGAAAATGGGAAGTCCTGTGAGCTCTCCTTCTTTCATAACCTTGGTAACGTAAACATGATAATACTCCTCATATTTGTCTTCCGTTTTCTTTAGGATAAGTAGTGATTCAGGGAAATTAAATGGTGCTTCTATTTGGTTCTTTGTGACTATTCTGTATCCAACAAGTCCATCTTCCGACATTCCTAGTACATCTACAATAACAGCATTTGGAAAGTTATCCAAAATTCCTTTTGCAAGTTCCTTTGTAAGCGGTTCTCCTCCTACAACTAAAGTTTGTATATCTGCTTTGATGTCTTCTGGGAGAACAAAACCAAGCTTGTACGCGCTGGTCGTTAATGCAAAGAGGGATGTTGGCTTAATCTCACGTAGTTCATGTATTAGCAGGTCTTCTTCCAGTATATACTGAATAGGGATTTGAACATATCTGAGTTTTGTCCCTAGATATCTAAACGCTCCAAGGACGAAAAATCCAGATGATGATGGTAATTGTGGGAAAAATGATGCTACTACTGCATTTTCCATAAGCTCATTAGCCCAAGGTTTCAGCTGTCTACTTCCTCGCTTTATATCATCTGTAGTATAGGGAATTCTTTTTGGTTTCCCTGTTGTCCCGCTTGTTCTTGAGAGTACGTGGAAAACTTCCATGTTTCTTATGTACGTTGGCCATATCCTCTCTATATCATACAAATCATGGGAGTTAATGAAAATATTGTTGCTCTCTGATAAAAGCACTTCTGGAGTTAATTCCTCCACGTCTATATTTAAGAACTTCTCTTTCCAGAATTCTGTAGTTTTGTATGCTGTTTCGGCTGTATATCTTAGACTTTCCAAATCTTTTTTTCCAACAATTAAGCTAACCATGGGGGCTCCCTCAACGTACTAATATAACACTTTGTTGTTATAAAACTTTGGATTAAGCGGGAAAATTTCCAAGGTCAATAACATTTTTATAATCTTTTGCATATTTTAGTTGGTGGAGCGTAGTGTTGTACAAAGACGTAATAAGTGAATATAAAGACCCTCTAAAAGTTCCTGAAGAACAAACAAAAGAACACCTAATGAAAATTTTTGAGTATCACTTTGAAAATACACCATATTGGAAGAAATTCAAAGGACAAATCGATCTTGAGGAGATTTTCAATGGAAATTTGAAGAGAATTTTTGAGAACATCTTCAATGCAGGGTTGTTTGTTAATGAAGACCACCTAAGAGAAAACTGGTTGGATTTCTCTCCAAAAAATTACAAGGGGAGGGTTAGATTTTATCAATCCTCAGGTACAACTAGAGAAAGGGCAATTACCCACTGGGACTACGAATATATGAAGCTTCTTGTGAAATTCCTAAGGACAGCCCTTGACGAAATATATGGATTAGATAAAATTTACAACGAGAAGCATCAGATGAGAGCCCTAGCTCATGGTCCATACGGGTGGTACCAAGAGGAAACGAGTGAGCTTGTGTGGTCTTATGGGGGACTTTTGTACATCATAGGTATGGAAACTGATGGTATAAAACGTGCTCTTGAGAAAGAAGGATGGGAAAGTCTATTAAAAGGTAGGTTAGCTCCATTGGTAAAGTATACGCAGAAGGTGATTGAGAAGGACAATATAAACACGGTAAGAACCATTCCTCAATTCCTACAGCTCTTCTCAAGAAAAACAGAAAATCTCGAGACAATATTCACAGGGGGAGTTGGAGTTACTCCTCAAATCATTAAGGAAATAGAGGAGTTTACAAATGCCAATGTCATCCCCTTTTATGGCTACTATGCGTTTGGAGATGCAGTGGGAATAGTTAAAAAGGATGAGATTATATATTATCCTAATTATCCGTTCACCATAATATTTCCCCTGATCCAAAAAGACGGGAAGTTTGAGGTTGTTGATTATGGGGAGAGGGGAAGGATGGCTATGATAATAGCACGACCTGAGCTTCTCATTGTGAAAGTAGAAAATGAGAGCGTTATTAGATCTCCTCCTACAAAGTCGTTTAAGTGGGATGGATACGGAAATCCTATCCGAAAAGTAGGGTGATTAAGATGAGTATAGGAGATACAGCTGGTATGATATTTGGAATGACAGTAATGCTCTTTGACGTAGTAGCATTTCTATTAATTCTACGAGTATACTTCAAGACAAAGAGAACGTCTGCACTGTTTATTTCTCTGGCATGGTTTTTCGATTTGTTAACTGTGCTTCACTACAGTTTCCTGTCCATGGGGTACGGAGTGAGTATCGTGTATAGACTTGGGATTCTCTTAAGTACTGTGGGAGCTTTAATGTTCTATGGAATAGTTAAATGGCTCGAAGAGGAAAAAATCGGAATAGAACCTTTTTATGTTCGGATGTTCTCTTTGCTAGGGCCTACCTTAGTTTTGTATTTGATTGTAGTTGGCA
>JAGGWM010000181.1 GCA_021157445.1 Thermococcus sp.
GACTCTCCAGGTTGTTATTGATGAAGTAAAGAAAAAAGGCGCAAAGGAGATCAAAGTTGCTTGCCTTGCAATGAAGCCATGGACTTCTGTCGTCCCGGACTTTTACGTTTTCAGAACTGACAAGTGGATAGTCTTCCCATGGGAAGAATTCCCGGTGGTGGTTAAAGATTAATGCCTCATTTCTAATTTTCTCTCTTTCTATTCTCGATGCAACTCTTTTACTCTGACTTCTTTTGTTCTGTTCTAAGTGGAAAACTTGCGTTGGAATAAATTTGTACTCAAAAAGAAAAAGGAGACTTTTACTAAAAGTAAAAGGAAAGATTTATAAGGATAAGTTGTATAGTGGATACTGCAAAAACCCTATGGAGATGAACTCCATGAAGTGGAATCCTATCTTCGCAGTCCTGTTGGGACTGCTTACAATTGGAATGACAGCTGGAGGAGCAATGGCCTTATCTTGGCAGGCAAATTCGGAAAAAGCATGCAAAAGTCCATACGAACCAGCCAGTGGGGGTTTAACTGCACAGATTACCACAATCGTAAAAGTTAATGGCCAGCCACTTTTACATCCTCAGCAGTTTGAGAATCACAGATGGTATTCTGTCCCTAAAGGTTCAAAAGGATCTTTCATGATAAGCGTTATTCGAGTTCCAATAGGTACCTACCATGTAAAAATAGCAACAAATAAGGAGTTCAAAATATACCCTTCAATGGTCAGATCATTGGACGATGAAGAATGGGAGTATCAAGGGGTTAGATATAATGCAGGATACCCATTCTATGAGTTCAGCACCCCACACCATGGATGGTGGAGCAGTTCTAGCTTTGAAGTCCCGGTTGAGTTCAACGAGATAACCGGAGTCCTCGTGTACGGTTACATAGGAGCAGATCCAGTTGAAGCGGCTATAGCCACCCTTGGAGCTAGTATTCTTAGTCGCATTTTGGCAGTAGAAGCAGGGATGTCTAGTGCTGTTAGTGCTCTTGGTGCACTGCTAGGAGCGGTTGCCGCGACGGAGTTTAGTATTGACGCCTTTTTCGTTCTGCCCGCCGGGTGATATTAATGGTCAAAATAAACCTCGGTACACTTATAATACTTCTTTTTTCTTTTGTCTTCTTTCCTTTTATGTACTGGGAGGGAAATTTAACGTTTGGAGTAATCTATCTTTTAGCTATCCTGAGCATCGCTGGCTATCTAACAGCCACAGCTGTGATTACCGTAGCCAAATTAAGCAACATAGGAAAATTGCTGGGTTACTCTGTAATACTCATTTACGCGCTTACAGTATGCTTCACGAGAAACGACGATATGTTTTATCTCCGGGTAATTCCGCTATTCATTGGAATGATGTACGTTTACATCTCTCCTAGGAGATCTTATGGAACATACTCCATTCCATTAAAGTACTTGATAATAATCCTCGCAGCTCTATACATGACAGTTCCCGCTATGATAATCTACAGTAGCGGGAATATGCCTATTTCAGCATTGATTGGGGCCTTTATGATGGGAACAATGTGGGTTGCTACCAATGAACCAACTCAAAACAAAAAAGCAGGGGCATTGTATTTTCTTGTGGCTATATATGCCTATCTCATGGGGTACTATCTGAGCAAATACGGAAGCACGTTGGAAATAATTATTGGTGGGTTAATTTTAGCGGGATTTTTGTTTTCATTTTTTGCGAAGGGTTTCATTGATATTGGTCTTCAGATATTTACCGTTGGCTTTCTGTTCCACTTTCATCAAATTGTCCCAATTCTGATAACAAGGGAATTTCAAGTTCTCGCGCTCCAGATAATCGTAGGTTCAATACTAAAAGCGACACTTTGGATAACTCTGACAGTACTGACAACTTGGGCAGTAATAAAGATCACAAAATCCAGAAAAATCCAGGTAAGCTCCTGTTTAAATTTCTATCCTCTGGTATATTGGGGAGTAATAGCTATACTAATCAAAACAATCCCGTACTTTACAAATATACGTCTCATATGGCCAATAAGAACACTCCTGAGCCTTGGAACGCTCACCGCTTGGGGAATATCCTACTACCTCCTAGCTAGGAATTTAAAGGAACAACTGAAAAGCATGAGGGCAGCAGTACTCTCAGCTTTAATCTCCGGAACATTGAACTTTGTACTACTGCCACCACCATTATAAATGCCTTATCATTACCTTTAGACCTTTAGTTGTATATGAGGTGGGGGACTTTATGAAAACTCTTTAGGCTTCATTTTGACAGGAAAGAATATTTGGGGAGGTTTGAAAGTGAGGGTAACTAAGGATCGTTTCCTCTTATATGGGATTCTTAGCCTCTATAACTCCTTGGACTGGTCTGTTAATTGTGATACTGTTTAATATTTTTTAGGGGAACTAACTCCTCTCCGCCCTGAGGGGGGGAGGTTTGGAAAATTCTATTCGAAACCTTCTTTAACCCCTCTCCCAAATTTTCTCAGGTGATGGCATGAGAGCGTTTATAGCCATCGATATTAACGATGACATCAGGCAAAGGCTTGTGGAAGCACAGGAGAAAATCGAAAAAACAAAATCAGCAAAAATCAAATTTGTTGAGCCAGAAAATCTTCACCTTACTTTGAAATTTCTGGGAGAAATAACGGAGGAGCAAGCGGAAGAGATCAAACGACTTCTTGAGATAGTAGCTAAAAAGCACAAGAAGCACAGTGTGAGGGTTAAGGGAATAGGAGTGTTTCCGAATTACAACTACGTAAGGGTCATCTGGGCTGGAGTGGAGA
>JAGGWM010000072.1 GCA_021157445.1 Thermococcus sp.
ACCTTGACTTTTCCCTTCATTCTCACCAAACCCCCATTTCATAATTGAAATTCTCAACTTCCTCAATTTGGGATTGAACACCATACAAACGCCAAGCGTCTGAAGGTTTTTTCTTAAATGGCAACGGCCTGAGTTGGGCATTCTTCTCTGCCAAGTAAGCCAAAATTGCTGCAGTTATAACTGCAAGCTTCTTTGGTTCAATTGAAGGCTTCTCTTCAACTTGTTCCTCCTTCTCTTCTTTTGGTTTAGGCACAGCTTCAACAGCGGGCTTCTCCCTCTCGATCAATACTCTTTCAAGATAGCCAATCCCATACATTGCCGCTGCTAGAATGCTCAGCACTAGGAAAACCACCGTAACGCCTAAAATGGTAATGTAAAGACCCTCAAGGAAGATCTCCCAAGTGACCATCTCTCGCACCTCACAATGGAATGTTACCATGCTTCTTTGGTGGAAGCTTCACGCGCTTGCTCTCCAAGGCTTCCAATGCCATGATTATCCTTCCTCTCGTTTCTGCTGGATCTATAACGTCATCAATGTAACCCCTGCTTGCAGCAACGTATGGGTTGGCAAACTTCTCCCTATACTCCCTAATCTTCTCCTGCCTGTACTCCTCTGGATTCTCCGCCTTGGCAATCTCCTTCCTAAAGATAATGTTTGCCGCTCCCTCTGGTCCCATAACAGCAATTTCAGCAGTTGGCCAGGCAAAAACAAAGTCTGCTCCAAGGTGCTTTGAGCCCATGGCTAGGTAAGCTCCACCATAAGCTTTTCTTAAAATAATTGTAATCATTGGAACGGTTGCTTCGGAATAAGCGTAAAGCACCTTTGCACCGTGCCTTATGATTCCACCATACTCCTGCTGCACTCCCGGCAGGTAACCGGGCACGTCAACGAGCGTTACTATTGGAATGTTGAAGGCGTCACAGGTTCTAACAAATCTCGCTATCTTATCGGAGCTGTCTATGTCAAGGACTCCCGCTAAGTGAATTGGGTTGTTCGCCACTATTCCAACTGTTTGACCATTCATTCTTCCAAATCCTACAACGGCATTTGGAGCAAAGTATGGAAGTATTTCGAGGAAATCAGGGTTTCCGTTAGCGTCTCTGTCCACTATCTCGTAGATGACTTGTCTAACGTCATAACCCTTGTTGGGATCGTCTGGAACTATCTCATAGAGCTTGTCGCTCTTTCTGAACGGTGGATCGTTAGTTGGATACCTGGGTGGTTTTTCCATGTTGTTTGAGGGAAGGTAGCTTACCAGCCTTCTTATGAGCATTAAAACTTCTTCGTCGCTTTTCCCTATTAAGTGGGCTTGGCCACTTTTTTGGGCATGAACCATTCCTCCACCTAGTTGAGTTGAAGAGACTTCAACTCCGGTAACGGCTTTAACGACTTGTGGGCCGGTAATGAACATAAAGGTGGCTGGGTTGTCGACCATGAGGATAAAATCACCTATGGCAGGGCTGTAAACTGCTCCACCTGCACATGGCCCCATGATAGCAGTAATTTGCGGGACAACACCGCTCAAAATCGTGTTCATTTTGAAAATCTCACCGTAACCCTTGAGAGCGTCTACTCCCTCTTGGATTCTTGCTCCCCCGGAATCGTTTAGGCCTATTATTGGGGCTCCGGCCTCTAAAGCTAGTTCCATGATGCGTTTTATCTTTGCCGCGTGCATTTCTCCAAGAGAACCTCCCATGACCGTGAAATCCTGGGCATAAACAAAAACTAATCTGCCGTCGATTGTTCCATATCCCGTTATTACTCCATCGGCAGGTAGCTCCATCTTATCAAGGCCGAATTCAGTATTTCTGTGCTTAACGAACATCCCTATTTCCACAAAACTTCCCGGATCAAGGAGTTTTTCGATCCTCTCTCTTGCTGTAAGTTTCCCTTTTTCGTGCTGCTTTGCTACCTTTTCTTCTCCACCCATTTTGAGAATTCTCTCCTTCCTTTCATATAGTTCCTTCACTTTTTCCTCCATGCTCATAAGAGCTGCCCCCATAACCATCGGTTAACTAATTTGTAGTTTGTAAACCCCTTTAAAAGGATTTTCATAGCCATAAAATGCCCAGAAGGATACATGCACACAAATAAAAAGTATGAAAAAGGGATCAGAGATGAGCGATTGGGGTTTCAGCACCACAGGCTTCACACTTCAAGAAGTGGAAGCGGTCTTTCTTGATGATCTTTGTGTCCGGCGAGCCGCATACGGGACATATAACGTACTCTTTGAGGTACTTCTTCATTTTGTTTGCTATAAGATACGGCGTAAAACGTCCCTGGAGTACAGCTCTCCTTCCCTCCAAAACGCCCGCCGTAGCAACCTCCCTCAAGATGAACTTAAGCAAGTGATTTGGATCCCTGTTCATAGCCTCGGCGATGTCCCTAAAGTTCTCGATTATTGTTTTGTTGCCCTCAATTGTTACGGCAGCAGCAGGAACCTCAAATCTTGATTCATGATGCTTGACATTCTCTGGAAGTTCTTCATAGGCTTTCTCCAAAAGCTTCTCATAATCATAATAATCGTACTCCATTTTTCTCACCTCGCTATAGGTTCTAACTTCGCCTTATTAACCTTTTCACAAAACTTTGTAATAGCCTGACCGCGGTTCGTATATCATTGAATTGGCTTTAAGTTCTTCTAATATCTTCTCCACCTCGCTCTTTCCAATCCCATGTCTGCTTGCCTCTTTTATTATTTCCTCCCTTGGAGCTCCGTAGTCTTCTAAGTCCTGGAGCTCCTTTATTATGCTGAGGATTCTATCCATTTTATTGATCTTCTTTGATGATTTTCCAACCTCCAAGATGCTGACGTCGATGTTCCCCTCCTCATCCATTGCCGTCTTTCTTAGGGTATATTCCATAAGCTCAATGGCAGCTCTGGCATCTTCTTTTGTAACTATCTCACTCAACCGCATTTTTGCATGGGCTTCACTGAGCCTTATGAGGGCCTCAAGCTGTCTCGCGGTAATTGGAATTGGTTTGATGCCCTCTTCATTACCCCCTCTTCCTATTGTCCTTCTCATCTTAACGTAGTAGCGCTTAATTTCTTCCATGGCCTCTTTACTGAGCACAGGTTTGATGTTCTTCCTGGCATAGGCTATGTACTTTTTAAGAAGTTCGTGGGGTATTTTTGGGGCAACGGCTTCTGCTTCACCCTTCCTAACCTTAAGTATGTGCTC
>JAGGWM010000176.1 GCA_021157445.1 Thermococcus sp.
CCATTGGAACCTTTATTTCCCCGCTCTTTATCTTCTCTTCAAGCTCTTTTACCGCATCCCAGATCCAATAGCGGACTTGCCTCCCTTTATCTTCACCCCTACCCAATACACAACCCTCCCCCCAAGAAGCTGTAAAAGAAAGTTAAAAAGGGATAAGGGAAATCAGCTGCTTTCCCACTGCTTTGCTAATTCTTCCATTTCTTGCCATGTCTGGGCGCTTCTTATAGCCTCTATCTGGTCTTTAGTGGTTGCCATTGGGACTTTTATTTCTCCGCTCTTTATCTTTTCCTCAAGCTCTTTTACGGCATCCCAAATCCAGTCTGGAACTTGGTTTCTTGTCTCTTCAAGTTTGGCGAACAGCTCGTCTTCGCTTGTAAAGCCAAGCTCTTTAAGCTTCTGCTTCTTTGTCTCTTCTGGAAGTGAGTTGAACATCTCCTTGACATCATCGATTGTGCTTACTCCAACACCGCCTTCTTTGAGTCCGAGCTCCATTATTCCTCCTTGCCAGTTGCCCTTGATAGCCATCTCCACAGCCCTGTAAACACCGACGTCAACTCTCTTCATCATTGAGGCAATTATAACTCCCGGCTTAATCCAATCTTGGGCTGAATCAACACCAATTGCAAATGGGGGCCCCATTTCTTTTCCTTGGCTCTTGAGGTATTCATAAACGGCATCGAAGACTCCCAATCCTGTAGCACCTGCGATTTGGTAAATGACCCATGCGCCCTGACCGAGCTGAGCTTGGGCTGCGGTCTTACCCTTTGCAGGGTCGGTAAATGAACCAGTGTAGGTGTAAAGGATATCAATGTTGACATCTTTTCCAGTCTTTTGCTTGTAGTAATCCTCAGCCCAAGCGACACCGAATCTGTATCCACCTTCGAATTTATACAGAACTGGGATTTCAACACCGAGGACGGCACCTACTTTGTCTTTGCCGTCGTTAGCTGCTATTAATCCCGCTAAAGCCCCGACAAGAGCTGAGCCCTCGTTTTCTTTAAAGAGAATGCTTACAACGTTTGGCTTGTCTGGGATGTAACCGTCGACAATGGCAAACTTTTGGTCAGGGAATTCATCAGCAACTTGCTTTACGGCATCAGTCATCATGAATCCAACGGCGATAATAAGGTCGTACTCTCCCTTTTGGGCGAGACTTCTAAGATTTGGTAAGTAATCGGATTCGCTGTTGCTTTGTACTTCCTTAAGTTCAAGGTTAAAGTCCTTTGCGGCCTTTGAAGCTCCGAGGTATGCCATATCATTGAAGCTCAAATCACCCCTTCCACCAACATCATAAACCACTGCAATTTTTCCTGCGTATTGGGGAGTGCTTGTTTGTGTTTCTGTACCTTCTCCACCAATACAGCCACTCATAGCAACGCTAAGTAGTAAAATTCCTACTAAAAACACTGCTAATCCTCTATTTTTCATTAGATCGACCTCCATGGGAAGTTATCGTATGGGGGTGAGAACAATAGAATATATACTTTATGGTCATTTTTGTGTTATTGCCTCAGGTTTTTAAAGAGGTTCAATTCTATTAACTGAGGGATTCATATGCTTAAGGAGATAGCAAATCTTGAAAGGGGCGTAGTTTTACTCACGGGGAATGCCAAGAAGCTTGCAAAGATATTTCTCAATGTACGGCTTTCTAGAGGTAAAGTTTTCCTTGTGGAGTATCTTCCCTTTGAGGTGGATTATCCGGAGAACGTCTTTATAGGGAACATAGATGAAGGGGTTGGATTTGACGGCTACTTAATCTATTCTCTCCTTTCGAGGCCAAAATCAGAAAGAACTAGATATTATTCGTTCATAGCAGGACATAGAGATAAGCTTATCCTCATATATGAGCCTAAGTACTTTAAGGATTCTGTTTTTAGGTATGCTCTTAAGAACTTTATAGATTATCTGGTCGCTTACAAGCGTGAGACTATGGGAATGGAGAGAATTGACGTTTACAAGCTCGAAGAGGGCAGAGTTATTAAAAAGAAAACCTACGCAAGGAGATTTTGAGAAGAACAGAATAAAAAATTTTTTAACTTAGCCTCGTATTTCTTAGTGTTCAACGTTCATCGAGCTGACCTGCCTCCCCTTGGCGAGGGTTCCCAACATGGGAACTTCGGTTGCGGTAGTCCGCATATGGGTCGGTCAGAGGGCCCTCCTCCCGACGGATATACCACCGGGCATCATTAATGATAACTACAACACAGAGCTTATAAACTTTGCGGGCTTTCCTCCCCTTAGAGGCTTCCAGCCCGCAATGGAGGTGATTCTCATGGGAAAGTACTTTGGGACAAGCGGCATAAGGGAAGTCGTTAACGAGAGATTAACCCCGGATCTTGCTCTAAAAGTTGGAAAGGCATTGGGAACTTATCTTGGCGAGGGAAAAGTAGTTGTCGGAATGGACACTAGGACAAGCGGCGAGATGCTAAAGAATGCACTGATAAGTGGACTTCTAAGCACTGGTGTTGATGTTATTGATATTGGCCTTTCTCCAACACCCCTGACGGGCTTTGCGATAAAGCTCTACGAGGCTGATGCGGGGGTTACAATAACTGCCTCTCACAATCCTCCGGAGTACAACGGGATAAAGGTGTGGCAGCCAAATGGGATGGCCTATACAAGCGAGATGGAGAATGAATTGGAGAGAATCCTCGAAGAAGGGAAGTTCCAGCGGGCATCTTGGAATAACATAGGG
>JAGGWM010000187.1 GCA_021157445.1 Thermococcus sp.
ACTCAGCTTGAAGCATTGGGCCATAGTGCCTATGAGAGTACGCAACGATAAAGACCAAAACTATTGCAAATATTGAATAGAACCTATATGGAACACTGGAAAGCCATGCTGCATATGCTCCTAAGGTTACACCAAGACTATCAAATGAATCTCTAATCAGCCCTACCTCATACCCTATCCACGAAGAGACTATTGCTAACCCTGCTACAGGAGCGGCTGTGGAGTCATCGATATATGCCAGCATTTCTCTTGAGACTCTTGTTCTATCCGTGATAGGTCTCATTGTATTACCAACAATAACGGTGTTCCCATAGTCATCGAAAAATATCAGAACTCCCAACAACCACCCCATTAATGATGCGGCTTTGCTACTTCTGATCCTCCGTGTTACAGCTCTCGCCACTGCCATAGCTCCACCAGATTTGTAAACTAATCCAACTGCTGCTCCAATTATAAAATCATATAGCAATATCTTCTGGTTCCAATCGTCTAGTGCATTCCCTATAATCCATTCCCAGGTCTGTGTAGTAGCGGTAATGGGGTTTCCTCCAGCTACCATCAATCCACCTACCCATACACCAGCAAACAGTGCAAACAATACCCTTTTTGTAAGTATAGCCAACCCAATGGCCACCAGAGGAGGCAACAAAGACAACACACCAAAGTCCGACACAGCTTACACCCCCATACACATTTTCGTGGACTCAAATTTTTCGAACTCTTTATAAGTTTTTCGCAAATATTATTGTATTTTTGATAATCATCGAATTTTTTTGTATATTTGCCGCAATTTGCCGAAATAAATTTGGGATAATATTCTGCAGGTTTTTGTTCTTTGCTGTATGTAGATGGCATGCTGTGTTTAACATTATACAATAGTGCACTCTTACCATAAAAACGTTTTCCTAACATTTTTTGACAATTTTTGAAAGTCCCCACGAAGGTTATTAGATCAAAAAAGTCAACAGCAAAAAAGAATTCGAAGTGAAATTATTTAGGACAAGTTCTCTAACGTCTCTTTTAGCTTTTTAAAGTCTTTTTCAAGCTCTTCCCTAAGCTGGGGTTTATAAAGAGCAACCGCCGGGTGATACATTGGCATAATGATGATCTTCCCAAAAAGGGTTCTGGCCTCAAATATTTTCCCGTGAATCTTACTTATGGGCTCGGGCTCAAAGCTGAACTTTTTAAGGATGTAAGTCATTGAATGCCTCCCCAATGGCACTATAATCTTCGGCCGGATTATATCTATTTGCTTGTCCAAGTAGGGAGAACATGCATTAATTTCCTCCTCCGTTGGATCCCTGTTGTTGGGGGGACGACACTTTACGACATTGGTAATGTACACCTCCTCACGTTTAAGCCCAATGCCCGCCAAAAGCTCATCTAATACTTTTCCAGCTCTCCCAACAAAGGGTAAACCTTTTTGGTCTTCCCAATAGCCCGGGGCTTCCCCAACAAACATTATTTTAGCACCATAGCTTCCCGAGCCGGGGACTGCGTTTGTTCTTAGCTCCCCCAAGGGACACTTTCTACAGGTTTTTATTTTCTCTTCAAGCTTTTTCATAGCTTCATTTTTCCCCATGCTTAACACCCAGCCTATCCTGGGATAAATAAGCTGTTAAAAGCTCTTTCCAGGCCGTGTAATACCCCTTCTCGTAGTCATCTCTGAATTCATGCTGGAGTATGCTTTCAAAATGCTCAAGGAGTTTTTGAGCCTTTTCGTTGTCTGGGTTTCTTATGAGCTGTACTATCAGGGAATCGGTATCGTTGTCCTTCAATGCGGATAAAAAGCCGTTTATGGCCTTGCTGTATCCCCTCCCCCACTCATCATCTCTGACTATCTTTTCGAGTTTATCCAGATGAGCCTTCGCCTTGGTGTAGTCCCCTCTCATCAGCGCCCTAAGGAACATTTCCATTCTCATTTCCCTCGCTGGCATTCTTCACCACCACTTTATTTGGGATTCTTGGTGTTTTTAACACTTTTCAAAGAATCACACATGTGAGGAGATATTCATAAATACTTGGGAGCGGAGGTAATATAGAGATCAAATCCGTTGATATACCTATGAAAGTAAATTTTCATATTTACGCAAAAGTTTTTATACCTCATATTTGTAAAAAACTTGTAGAGGTGATTAAAATGGAAGAAATAACAGAGGAAGTGCCAAGTGGAGAGAGAGAATTTGATGAGCTGACCAAGAGGGTTCGCGATCTAATCGAGTACCCTGAAATAAGCGAGGAGGAATTTCATGAGCTCCTCACAAAAGCCAGCAGAGGTTACGGTGGAGCACTTCCCCATAGAACGTGGTCCCTCTGTCCCGAGACTAGAAAGGTTGTCCCCGCTGTGGTGTGGGAAAAGGATGGAAAGGTTTGGATAACAAAGAAATGTCCAGAGGGCATGATAACTGATGTTTATTATGAAGATGCGGAGATGTATAAGCATTTCAAGAAGTGGAGATATGATTTTAAGATAAAGAGCTACAACGTTGAAAATACCGGTGTAAACTGTCCTTTTGATTGTGGTCTTTGCCCGAGACACCGCTCTCATACCAATCTTTTGAACATAGTTTTGACCAACAGATGTAATTTAAGCTGCTGGTATTGCTTCCCGCCAAATGAGGAAGCTGTGTTCAAGTTTGGGAACTTGGTAAAGCTAGCCACCTTCGAGGAAATTGCTCGTAACTTCCAGTTTGAGCACAAGGTAGAGATCGATGGGTTCGAAGGTGAATACTCAGTGCCCCAGAATCTCTACGTCCTCACGTTCACCAATGGCAAAGCCGAATGGACAAAAGTAACAAAGTTCTTGAGGAGAAAGCATGAGGGCAAGCTTAAAGTTATTAAGACGAGAACTGGGAGGGCGATAAGAACTACACCTGAGCATAAGTTTTTCGTATATGAAAATGAGGAGATAGTAAAGAAGAGGGCAGACGAACTCAGCTCAGGCGATGAGCTGATACTCCTCTGGAACTTTCAGGCTGATGAGAGTCTAACTGAAATCGATCTCCTTGAAGTATTCAAGGAACTTCCCCAAGAGGAGAAAGAGAAGATATACGTTAGGGGAATCAAAAACCTTGACTTATCCCCACTAAAGGAGAAGTACGGCGAGAAAGTTTATCACTGGACTCGTCAAGATTCAATGCCATTGACAGCATTCTATGAACTCGATAAAGTTGAGGGCGAGTTCAGGCTTGGTAGGGATGCAACCGAGCACGAACTACCATCTAAGCTGAAGATAACACCTTCATTTGCTAAGCTCATTGGGTACTTCATTTCGGATGGTAACTATTCCAATAAGGATCTAAGAATAACCGTTAGTCACAAGGATGTTGAGGAGGAAATAGTAAGGATAGTAGAGGAACTCAACCTGCCCTATAGTTTCCTTGAATGGGAAGGTAAGACAAAGCAGATTGTGATAGGTAGTAGGCTAATGAGACTTGTCTTTAAATACGCCCTAAAGATACCCGAGGGCGCTCCAAATAAGAGACTCCCTAGAGGCTTCTTGAGCTTCCCGTTTGAGGCGAAGGTTGCCCTGTTAAGTGGTCTCTTTAACGGAGATGGCTACGTGGTTAAAGGTGAGCGCCACTTAAGTATAGGGTACGCAAGTGTTTCGAAGGGGCTAATAAGGGACATCCTGTATTTGCTAGCATCCATTGGCATCTTTGCTAGGGTTCACAAGGTTCCTAAGGAGAAAATGAGGGGAGCAAATCATGACCTATACAAGCTTTACATAGCCGGGACTGACCTCGTAAAGCTGGTGGAACTCCTTGACCTGAGGGAAGGCCACAGAGAAAAGCTGGGAGAACTTGGCAACAGAAAGCCGGCTAGGATTAAGAAGGTTGCGGATTTCTACATCGACACGGTTGAGGAAATATCTGAGGAGGAGTACTCTGGATACGTCTATGACATTGAAGTTGAGAACGAGAGCCATTCCTTTGTTGCGGCTGACGGTATACTCGTGAGCAACTGCTTCTTCTATGCTAAGGAAGGCCAGCCAATCTACGAGCCTACGCTTGAGCAAATACGCATGATGCTCCGCAACGCTAAGAAGGAGCACCCCATAGGAGCCAATGCGGTGCAGTTTACCGGAGGAGAGCCAACGCTGAGAGATGACCTCGTGGAGATTATAAAAATCGCAAAGGAAGAAGGGTACGATCACGTTCAGCTCAATACCGATGGCATAAGGCTTGCCTTTGAACCGGAGCTTGTGAAGAAGATTAGGGAAGCCGGCGTTAATAACCTTTACCTAAGCTACGATGGAATGACGCCTAAGACCAACTGGAAGAACCACTGGGAGATTCCTTTAATCTTCGAGAATGTGAGAAGAGCTGGTGGGCCTGGAATAGTTCCAGTGCCCACAACGATAAGGAACGTAAACGACCATGAACTTGGAGCAATAATAAACTTCGGCCTTAACCACCTTGACATCGTCAGAGGAGTTAACTTCCAGCCGATTTCCCTTGTTGGCAGGGTTCCAAAGAAAGAAAGGC
>JAGGWM010000097.1 GCA_021157445.1 Thermococcus sp.
TCTCATCCCTAAGGAAGTAGTTAACGGCAAATATCTTTGGCTTTATCCTGAGCTTCTTCTCAAACTCAAGGTAGTTCTTAAGGTAGTCCCCAATATGAACGCTAAGGAAATCCAAAATGGCCATTGGATTGAACGCCCTCACTCCTTCCTTCCCAAGGGTAGCGGCTGTAGTTTCGCTTTCCAATGCCGCTCCCATGGTAATTATCCCGTGTGCCCAGTCAAACGCTTCCCTCACCGGAGGCCAGGTATCAGCATCTCTGCCTCCAAAGATCATTCCACCAATCCTAACACCACATGGGGCTTCTAAAGCTTCTAAATCAGCATTGGGAAATGCCTCAAGGCTAACTGTAAAGCGGGCGTTCTTGTGACTTGGTGGGATCTCATTGCCTTCAGCATCTTTCTTTCCTCTCCACCATTTCCCGCTGTGGTTTTCTCCCTCATCTGGAATCGGAATGCCCATGTCATTCCAGTAAGGCTTCTCATCCTTAACGAGAACATTCGAGAAGATTATCTCGTTCGGTGAGTGAAGAACTTCCCAAATTATTGGATCATCTTCCTGATTAACTCCTTGGATTATTCCAAAAACGCCCTTCTCAACGTTGGCTCCCCTTGCTTCTCCTTTCATGTCAACTATGAACGTTAAATCATCGCCCACTATCTTCTCCCATGGAATCATTGCAGTTGAAGTTTTACCGCACATCGAAGGATAAGCCCCTGTAAAGTAAGTTTTTCTCCCGTTTGGTCCATTAACGCGCATAAGGAACATGTGCTCACTTAACCATCCTTCTTGAACCGCCCTTCTAATTGTAAGCCTAAATGCGAGCTTTTTGAGTCCTATCGTATTGCCACCGTACTGGGTGTTTGCCGAGTAAACGGTTTCCCCTTCAATGTCAATGTAAACTCTTCTCTTGTCTATGTTTTTGCTTGTCTTTCTCTCATCAAGCTCTCCTGCAGAATGCACAAACTTCAAAAACTTTGCCTCCTTTCCCAATCGCTTAAACTCCTCGTAGCCCTTTCTGTAAAGGATGAACTCACTGTGAGCAACATAAGCGGAATCAGTGAGCTGAACAGCAGGGATTGTGAAAATGGAATTCCTGGGCCCGAGAACAAAGAAGCACACAAACAGCTCTTTACCCTTCGCGATATCCTTCATAATTTCATGAATCTCCCTAAGCCCCTCTTCTCTGTCCATGGTATTTATGAACGGAATCTCCATGCCTTTAGGAACCAAAATTTTAGTCCTCGCCTTGTCCCTAGCTTGATCATAATAGCCGTCGTAATGGACGGTATGTCCCTTCATTGCAAGGGGCTTCTCTTCCCCGTATTCGAGGGCCTTTCTTCTTACATAGTCCTCGTCTTCTTTCGAATCTGTGCAAACAAAAACCTTTGCGGGATTCAAAAGATCAATGTACTTTGCCAAAAATTCATGAAGTTCAGGGTTGTCAATTGCCCTAATTTTCTCAAACTGTTCCGGCTCAAGTCTATTTTTGAGGTACTCCAAAGGGTTCATTTTATACCACCGTAAAAATTGTCATAATGACGAATTAAAAACGTTTCCTTTAAGTGAAGTCGAAATAGACAGATGGGCTAAACCTAACCATAAATTATATTAACCGGAAAATTCCTAAACTTTGTGGTGGCAGTTATATGCAAGCAGTGATTCTAGCGGGCGGAAAAGGCACAAGATTGCTTCCTCTAACCGTCTACCGTCCCAAACCCATGATCCCATTTTTCAACAAATCCCTGATGGAGTACATAGTTAACAACTTAATAAATGCTGGAGTAGAAGAGATATTCGTACTCGTTGGGTACCTCAAAGAGAGAATTATGGAGTATTTCGGGGACGGAAGTGATTTTGGTATCGAGATACACTATTCAAATGGGGAAAACGTAAAGCTCGGAACCGCAGGAGCAACAAAAAAGGTTGTGGACAAAATAGAGGATACTTTCATAGTTGCTTCAAGCGACGTTCTCACGAATTTAAACATTAAAACCCTCTATGAGTACCACAAGAAAAAGAAAGCCCTAGCCACAATAGCCCTCTCTCAAGTTGAAGACCCAACACAGTATGGAATAGCGATTTTGGATTCGGAGAACAGGATAATAAGGTTCAAAGAAAAACCAAAGCCAGAAGAGGCATTTAGCAACCTTGTAAATGCGGGTATCTACGTCTTTGAACCAGAAACCTTCGACTTAGTGCCCAAAGGGGAGAACTTTGATTTCTCCCTAAATCTATTTCCCAAAATGCTAAAAGAAAACTTGCCTCTCTATGGTTTTCCGTTTAAAGAATATTGGAACGACGTGGGAAGACCATCAAGCTATCTCCAGGCAACTGAGGATGTGTTCTCAGGAAGGCTGAAGCTTCCGCAATTAAGAACGGAGTCCCTAAAAGGAAATCTGGAATATGGGGGCTCTCTTTACAGCGGCAGAAGATGTCAAATCAGAAATCCCAGCATAAGGGGGTTTGCGGTACTGGGCGATAACGTTAAAATAGGCAGAAACGTTAAAATAGAACGTTCGGTAATATTCTCCAATGTGACTATCGAGGAAGGGGCAGAGATTTACGAAGCGATAATTGGAGAGAACGTTTACATCGGAAAGGGCGTCGTTATTGAAAGCGGCAGTGTTGTAGGAGATAACTCCGTGATTGAGGACTTCACAAAGATTGGAGCAAATGTAAAAATCTGGACTGAATCAAGAATTGGAAAAGAAAGTATAATACTTCCTGATTGAGGTGATTATGATGGAAATTTATAGATCCGAGGAATTCAACCCAGAGGAGCTTGCTCTGCTTGGTAGAGCCATAGGAACCGTAGGACAGGGGACTATAGTGGTAGGACGAGATGGAAGAGCAATCTCAAGGTATGGAAAGAGGGCACTTGTGGTGGGAATTGTAAGTACCGGAGCAGCAACTATGGACGTTAGACTTATCCCGCTGATAGCCCTCAAAGATTTTGCTCACAAGAAGGGCCTTCCTCTGGTATATGTTTACTATCACAACGGAGTAAGAGTGGAGGTTAGCGGATTTGATCCTGACGAAATAAAGGCCATACTTGAGAGCAGGAAGTTTATAGAGGCACATCCCAACGACATAGGGGCAACGGTTTATTATCCCAACGCTCTGGATGACTTTCTGCAGGATATTTTTAGACACTACAACTTCAAGATAGAGGGAACCGCGTTGGTAGATTGCATGAACACCCCGGCAGTGCTATTTTTCCCCAGATTAAACGAACACTTTGGATTTGAAGTGGAGCTTCTCAATGATATGATGACAAGCTATCTGCCTCCAAAACCCAACGAGGTCTACCTGCAAAAGCTCAAAAAAGGGGACTATACTTTCGGACTTCGCTTTAAACCAAATGGATATGTGGAATTCCACAAAGGAGGAGAAGAGAAAGAGTTTGGAAGCATGTGGAAGCTCCTAGACTACATGAAGAGAACTCTCTAAACTCCAAACTAAGAAGAAACACAAAAGACAAACCATAAAAAGAGAAACCCAAGTAAGTTGCAGCTCTGGAGGTGTATTTATGGGAATGTTCATTGTCTTA
Organism: Thermococcus sp.; assembly: GCA_021157445.1. Taxonomy (GTDB): domain Archaea; phylum Methanobacteriota_B; class Thermococci; order Thermococcales; family Thermococcaceae; genus Thermococcus_A. Next base: position 3,552 of record JAGGWM010000097.1, read on the forward strand.
GAGGGAATTGACGGGGCAGGAAAATCAACTCAAGCTAAAATGCTCGCAAAGTGGTTTGAAAATAAGGGGTATGAAGTCGTTCTCACCAAAGAACCTACAGACACTGCTTTTGGAAAGTTAATAAGGAGGCTCGTATTAACGGGAGGAAAAGAGGGAATAATAGACGGTGCACGGATAAGCAAAGAAGCTGAGGCGTTACTTTTTGCTGCAGATAGAGCTGAGCACGTTAAAAAGCTCATAGAACCTTCGTTAAAAGCTGGAAAGGTCGTAATCTCCGACAGGTATTTTTACTCATCCCTGGCTTATCAGTGGGCAAGGGGCCTTGATCTGGAGTGGCTTATCAATTTAAATGCCTTCGCTCCAAGAGCTGACCTTGTAATCCTTCTCGACTTGCCCGTTAAGGAGAGCATAAAACGCATAAATGGAAGAAGCATCAGGTCAGAGTTTGATAAGATTGTGGAACTCCAGAAAAAGGTGAGAGAGAACTACCTAAAGCTTGCCGAGAAGTTTGAGGAGATAAGAATTATAAACGCCTTGGCCCCTGTTGAGGACATCCACAACGATATCGTGGCTTTAGTTGAACATGAGCTCCTTGAAAAAGGAAATAGGGTCAGACAGTGCCGATCTCATCACCCATCAGACCGGTAAACGCACATCATCCCAAACCTTTTAACTTCCTCTTCTTTAAAAACCATTGGCCGATGACGAGCGTTAGCCACTCTGATGATGATGACAAGAGGGTTAGCTGAGGCTCCTCGTTAAATGCGTGAGATTTGTATTGACGAACACCACAAGACTTAATATATTGAGTGAATACTAAGAATTTTTTGAAAGCTTCGGCTTAAAATTAAGAAAAATGGCTAAAACTTCAAGACCCTAGCTAAAACAACCAGTGGGT